>JAEYUA010000288.1 GCA_023433755.1 Bacteroidota bacterium
TCATTCATTCCTAAGCATTGCCGCTCATCGTTAAATACTGTTAATAAAAATTAAATATGGTTGGCCTTTGTGGTTCATACGAAATTGGTCGTATATTCGTCTTGTAAATGATAGCTTATGTCTGCCAAGTACGTTAAACCAACTGAAAGCGAATTAGAAATCCTCAACATTCTCTGGCACCGTGATCTTGCTACCGTAAGAGAGGTTCATGAAGAACTGGCAAAGTCAAAAGATGTGGGTTATACCACCACTCTTAAGCTCATGCAGATTATGCATGAAAAAGGCCTGGTGAAGCGGGATGAGTCTATGAGAACGCATGTTTACCAGCCGGCCGTCAACCGCGAAAAGACCCAAAAACACCTTTTAAATAAAATGATCGATTCTCTTTTCGGGGGATCATCCACTCAGTTAGTTTTGCAGGCGTTAGGTAACGGGGACCAAAAGGTTTCCGCTGAGGAGTTGGAGAAGCTTCAAAACCTTATCAACAACCTGAAAAAACAGTAAACCATGGCCAACTGGAGCCAGTCTCACATCCTGCATTCGCTGGGATGGGCAACCCTTAACAGCTTTTGGCAAATGGCCCTTTTATGGTGCCTTTTTCTTGGAGCAAGCCAGCTTTTCCGCTTTTCTGCCCAGAAAAAATACCAGTACTCGGTGCTTGCCATCATAACTGGATTTGCCTGGTTCATTTTCACCTTCTTTTATTATTATAACAGCAAGCCCGTTACTGCACTGGCTTTCATCACCGATACGATCAATGCTCCTGGAGATTTATTGAATATTTTTCTGTATTCCGCCTCCCTGGCTTACCTGGCTCTGTTGATTTTTCCTGCCCACCGGCTGTACCGCAACTGGCGTTTCATACGGTCAATCCGCAGGGAAGGTTTGCAAAAGGCAGATTACCAGTACAGGTTGTTTGTTCAAAAGATCGCAGGCCAATTGGGTATTTCCAAAAAGGTATCACTTTATGTTTCAGAACTGGCCCGGTCGCCCCTCACCATTGGTTATCTCAAGCCCGTGATCCTGCTTCCTGTTGCGGCCCTGAATCATCTCAGCACACAGCAGGTTGAAGCCATCCTTCTGCATGAACTATCCCACATCAGGCGGTTTGATTACCTGGTTAATTTTATGATCAGCATTATCAACACAGTCCTGTATTTTAACCCCTTCGTTAAACTGTTCATGCAGCATGTGGAAGAAGAAAGGGAAAACTGCTGCGACCAACTGGTATTACAATATGGTTACGATAAATTGGGATATGCATCTGCCCTACTTACACTGGAAAAGCTTTCGGCCCACCAGCAGGTGCTGGCCATTGGTGCCACCGGGAAAAACCTTTTGGTCAACCGGATCGAAAAGATTGTTGGCCTGGAAAAGAAACAATCATTTAAAAAATCACAACTGGCGGGCATGTTCGCCGCGCTTTTTTGCATCCTGCTTTTCAATTCCATTGTAATAATCAGGGAAACCAAGATACATGACAGCAGCCTGTTCACCTTCAACCCTATCACCAATCCTTTCAATTTATATGAAAGAGACAGGGCTGAAGTAAAAGTTCCTGCTGAACCGGCAGAAGTGGCATCCGCAAAAAATATACTTCCTCTTTCATTACAGGGTGTACAGCTAGTGCCATTTGCCGGTGAACCGGTTTTAGAAGACCTGGTGAAGGAAGAAATCCCATCTCCGTTTGCTTACGAGGCAACAGAAAATGGTTTCAGTTATGTTGCCTCCGACGATGTTGAGGCTTCGCTTACTTTAAAAGAAAAGGAAACGGTCAGGGCTATGGTTGAAAACACCAGGAAAGTGATCAGCAGCCTCCAATGGAGCGAGATCGAAAAATCAATCGGTGATGTGCTGAGCGAGGAAGAAAAATTGAAAGCCCGCGAAGAATACTACAGGGAACTGGAAAAAACCGTTGATTTCAAAAAGCTGGAACAAAACCTCAAGGCCCAGTTCCAGCAGGTAGACCTGCAAACGATCAATACTAACCTGGATAAGGCCCTCACCCTGATCCGTATGGATAGTGTACAGAAAAGCTATCAGTCTATCCTGGTTCAGTTAGAAAAAGCCCGTGTAGCATCAGAAGCCTCTTGTGTGGTTGCTGCTACTCCTTTACCTGACCAGTCGGTTGCAGACCTCCAGCGCTCTACCGATGAAATGCGCCGTAAGGTTGATAGCCTGAAAGCGCTCAGGCAACCTAAAAAGGTGGTTCGCCTTTGATCTACTCATAACTTTATTGGATACAACCGGGCTAAGCCCGGTTTTTTTTTGCTCCAGTAATACTTACAGTTGTAGCGTAATTCATGTAACTGGTTCTGCTAGTAGTTGCCTGCAATGGAAGACAGTGGTTCCATTTCCAGGGTCAAAAGGATAATTCCATTCACCTCAGCTTTTCACCACTTCGAGACCGGCGCCAGTTTTCAATAAATTGTTTTCTTCCGGCCCCTTCTTTCTGCAACCTGAATACTGAGGTTGAGCAGTCTATTTTGCCAACTCTTACCCGGAACATTTTCAAGACCTTGATGCATCAAGCCTATGACGTTTTGTCTTTTCTAAATTTCCAGGATCCTAATTTAATATGGATTGCCTGGATGCATATTTATGAGGGGGCAGGAGAAATCTACATCCCGGAATCATTACCATCAACCCTAGAGCAAATTAATGCAGCTTAAGACGGGTGTAATCACTTACCAGGAAATACCTCAAAACTTACAAGTTAATGGATTTTTAAAGCACTGTACGCTCCCGATAATTATGTTTAATCTTAATGAAACAAGTTAATAGAAGTTCAATTTTATATTATCTCAATAAGATACTTATTTTCAACACTATAATTATGAAAATATAGATTTCTTATAATGTTTTAGATTAACGAACACTAAGTGTCAAAAAGAAGCTCCATAAACCTTTAATTAATGTTACAATGAATCTGCTAACTGTCTGTTTATTATTTATTTGAAAATGTATGCAATACTAAGTATGCTAGCATTGGGATGTGGTAAGCAATTGATGATAAATCCCATAGATTTTAGCAGGTATTTTCACGTGTTGATCACCTCTTTAAATAGGAAGCATCATATTTGCATCATGAATGGCATGAAAAATCTATGGCTGGCTTCTCTCCTTTTCACTTTTGTCCTGCTTTCCTGTGGCAAGGTTAAAGACCCGGAATTTCGAAGGGTTGAAAATTTCAGGATTAAAAATTTTGGGCTGACCGATGTTACCATTGGCTTTAGGGTCACCTATCATAATCCGAATAATTTCGGGGTTACTGTCAAAGAAGCAGTTGCCGACGTTTATATGGATTCAGTTTTTATGGGAAAATTTGTGCAGGACAGCACAGTGAATGTGGGCAGGAATGCAGAATTTTCTATTCCCCTATCAGGTAAAATTTCCCTGGGAACAGCACTGAAAATGGACCTGAGAAATATTGGCGAAAGGAAGATCAGCCTGAAAGCAAATGGAAATGTAAAGGTTGGAAAGGCTGGAATATTTGTTACGAAACCATTTCTGTATGAAGGATTGCACAGCCTGGATGAGATCAGTTTACAACAATAAAAATCCCGCCGGATGGCGGGATCAAAACGTTTAGTCCTTCTTTTTGGACTCCGGTATTTTACAACACTTCGGAAGGGTTTTGTATACATCAGGGTTGGCGGCAATTTCATTGGCATCATATCCTGCATTGGCAATACCCGCCTTGATGATTTCCTCATTCGTGCGATCGGTGATATATTTTACGGTGGTTTCTTTCTTCTTCACATTAACATTCACCGTCATCACTCCATCATAACGTTTCAGCACTTCTTCTATCTTTTTCTTGCACATATCACACTGAACGGTGGGTGTGCTGATCTTCACCGTTTGAATGGGTTTGGTTTGAGCAGCAGCAACGAGGG
>JAEYUA010000003.1 GCA_023433755.1 Bacteroidota bacterium
ATCTGGAAAATATTCTGATCATCCACATCATCTTCCGCAAGTATTATTGTACTAACCCTGGTACCAGATTTTAAATTTGTTTGGATGTTCATGGTTAAGGTCTGTCGGGTTGTAAAAATAATGGGCAACGGTCATATTTGCCATAATAGTATAACGGGCATTCCCCATTAAAGTTATATAGCATAGCGTTAAAAATAATAATGGCTGCAATCAATACAAAACATATGATTTTTAAATAGTTTTTCAGCAGTCAAACTCAACCATAGAATTTCTGATCCCGCCTAAGAATTATTGGAATTAAGCGATTTGATCCTTTCCGTTCACTACAGCCTGCTAGATTTACAATCATATAATCCTACCAAGACTAAAAAGCTACCCGATGGATCTCAAGATCACCTTATTTGATAAAGGCAATATGGCCACTTATGCAGTGGAGAAGATTGATGAAAAAACATTTGCCATTCGGCTCAGAACTTTTCACGGTGACAGGAAGCCCCCTCTATACATTAAATTAAAAAAGACAGTTGATGGTTGGGAATCGGCTTTTCATAACCAGTCCTTCATCCATGATGTAGGCCTGGCCATTGACTCCAATACCGTGTTACACTGACCGGGATCTTTTGCCTGCACTGAATAAAACCATAAGTCCAATTAAAGCGGCCAGCAGTGAGGCAAGCAATATCGCCAGTTTTGATGTAATGATGGTGGACGTATCTGTAAAGGCCAGGTTTGTGATGAAAATACTCATGGTAAAACCAATGCCCGCCAATATGGATACACCGGACATCAGTCTCCAGCTCATGCCTTGCGAAGGGTTGGCGATCCCTGATTTGATGGCCAGCCATACAGCCAGCATGATCCCGGCAAACTTTCCCAGTACAAGTCCCAGCATAATACCTAAAGCATTGTTCGATCCAAGCCCCTCCAGCGCATTGGCCGGGATAGGTATGGCAGTATTCACCAGGGCAAACAATGGAAGAATGATGAAAGCTACAGGCTTATGCAATAGATGCTGGAGATAATAAGAAGAGTTCCTGGTGGATTTTTTATTGAAGGGAATAGCAAAGGCCAAAAGCACACCGGCAATGGTGGCATGTATGCCGGACTGCATCATGCAGTACCACATCACTACGCCAGGAATCAGATAAAAGACTAGCTTATAGACCTTAAGTTTTCCCATTATAAAAAGCCCGGTAAAAATGCCCAGTGCGGCCAGCAGGTAAGCCCACTGCAAATCCTCAGTATAGAATATGGCAATAACGGTAATAGCACCCAGGTCATCTATGATGGCCAGGGCTGTCAGAAATATTTTCAATGAAATGGGAACACGGTTACCTGCCAGGGAAAGAATACCGAGTGCAAAAGCAATGTCTGTCGCCATGGGAATTCCAAAACCCGACTGCGTTCCGGTACCTGCATTCAGCAATAAATGAATACCTGCCGGCACTACCATGCCGCCAATTGCAGCAAGTACCGGCAGCAGTGCATTCCGGAAACTTGAAAGCTCTCCCACATACAATTCCCTTTCTATTTCAAGGCCTACCAGTAAAAAAAATATGGCCATCAGGCCATCGTTCACCCAGTGTTCAACGCTCAGGTCGAGCTGCACGGGGCCAAATGAAAGATCCAGGTGGGAATGGATAAGATGAAGAAAACCTACTCCCCAGGCTGAATTGGCAATAGCGATTGCAAGGATGGTGCAGAAGATGAGGATAAAACCACCTGACTTTTCACTTTTGAAGAAGGCCTTGAATAAATTCATCTCAAATTTTGAAGAAATAAAGCCACAAATTTAAAACATAATGAAAAGACAGCAGCGGCAAATGAAAAAGCCACTTACGTGGCTTTGCTTCTTATGCTTTTGTTGTTTTTTTATGGATCTCTACTTCCTGCATAAATTTACCAATGGCCTCATCTGCATAAAGTCCATAGGCATCAATCAACACACCTCTTCTTCCATCGGTGGTTTCAATGGCATAAAGGATGGACATATCATCCGGGTTGGAAATACCTTCAAAACGATAAAAATTAAGGGCTTTCACCTCTTTGGGTTTATATTTTTTATCATTACTCAGGTCGTGTAGTTTCCCTTTTTCAATCTTGTACTGATCAAGGTAGCCCTGCCCTTCCAGTTTTCGGAGACATTTGTCCATTTCAGACATTTCGGTAAACCTGTCGTTTGCCTGATCATAATCCATAGGCCTGGTATCCGCATCCATACTTTGTTGACTCCTTTCCATAATACATATTTACAGGGATATATGCATAGATTATGCCGTCTCTGCCGAGTGGAGAAACAGAAACAGAGCGAGAGCGGAGGACAGGCCCTCCCTGTTTCTCCGCTCTGTTTCTCCGCACTCCGTTTATCTCCTGCTGAGCGTATAAGTAATCAGGAAATCCCGGCCATCCACATATACCCTATCTTCTCCGCGGATGGTGTTACCGGAAAACTGAACAATGTCAAGATTCAGGTCATCATTATACAACTGGATATTAAGGGTCTGGCCATTATAGAGCTGCCAGTCAAGGGCCTGCCAGGAAGCATTGCATCCCTGCCGGCTTTGCCCGTAACCATTTCTTTCAAACACCAGCACAATATCACGCTGGCAACTGCTGTAGGTATTGTATATATCGGTTTCATTGCGGCCATCTCCATCCCAGTCATAAGCAACATTGCTGCGTATGCCTGTTACGGCCCAGGTACCGGTAATATCATTGGATTCTGTGATGGTAGTGTCGCGGGTGCAGCCAGCCATAAAAAAAACCATGATAAGTGAGGCGCTAAGGGTAAAAATACGGGTGATCATAATCGTTTTTTTAGGGTGATGAATAATGTAAATGAATCCTGAATTATGCCATTACCTCATAAAAAAATGTAAACGCTTATGAATTAACGAAAGCTTAGGGGCATAAAAAAAGGGCTGATGGAGCCCTGTTATTTTGTCGAACGTGATAGGTTTTTCATAGGCAATGTTATGGTTGCGACGGTGCGATTGTTATTACCTGTGAAAAGGATATTGGTTATAGATATTGGATAAATGCATCACAAATGTATAAAGGTCGGATGAAAGAATGGAGAAGAATAGATTAAAAGGATGGAGTTGGCGGTGAAAGGGAAAGATGAAGCGGCAGGAGGATGCAGGTTTAACGGCGCATTTTTATAAAGTAAAAGAAATGAATGAAATTTAAACAATGAAAATCAGCGCAACCATCCGGCACCAGCACCGGGATCAAAACATTACCGTAAGTACCAATGGCATGGAACAATCGTTGAACATAAAGGCCAAAACAGAAGGAAGGGGATCTTCGGTAAATGGAGGTGAATTATTATTCCTGGCACTTGCCACCTGTTATTGCAATGATGTGTACAGGGAAGCAGCCAAAATAGATATGACTATTGATTCCGTTACCGTTGAGGTGAATGGAGAATTCGGAGGAGCCGGTGAACCCGCTAAACAGATTATCTATAACGTAATTGTGGATGCTCCTTACCCGGAAGAGCAGGTGATGAAGCTGATCCGTGAAGTAGACAGGGTGGCTGAGATCCACAATACCCTGCGGCAGGGTATTGCAGTAACACTTACAAGCGCCACAGTACATTAGGAATTGATTAGAAATGATGAAAGGTATTTTTTTTGTATCCACCCTTGGTAGCTTTACGCAGCATATCAGCCAAATCAAGATATCTCATGTGCATTGTGTTTTACAATGTACACGGCCTCTGTTTCTACGGAGGCCTTTTTATTAGCTGCAAGTGGCAAGCTGCAAGAATTTAATTCATGAAAACTTTTCAGAAACAGTGATGATTACTGGCATACATTCTTGCAGCTTGTCGCTTGCAGCTTGCAGCTTTCAACTCGCCGCTATTTCCCAAACAACCCCCTGATCCACCTGAAAAATTTTCCCGATGGGCTTCCGCTTTCATCTCCTATTAAAAAGCTGTAAGGTTGCCAGCGGGGTACATAATCAAATATGATTTTGGCAATGCTAAGCATGGGTATGAAGAGTATCATGCCTGCCACACCCCAGATAAATCCTCCGCAGATGATGGCAATAAAAGTGGACAGCGCGCTCAGGCTAACTTCACCACCCAGGAAATAAGGTGTGAGAAAATAATTATCAATGGCCTGGATCACAAAAAAACTTAACAGCAACCAGAAAGCTGGCTGCCAGCTTTCTTCAGTAACCAGCGCTATAAAAAAAGGGATGACCGCTGCAAGTACAGGACCGATATAAGGAAGAATGTTAACAAGTGCGGCAACAGCAGCCAATAGCAGCGCACCCTTGATACCGAGTGTCCACAGGGAAACCAGGTAAAGAATAAACATTACAACAATGGAAATCGCTCGCCCTTTCAGGTATTGCTGGGCAACAAGAGAAATACTGTTCAATACACCGTGTTTCTGTTCTTCGGTTTCACCATAACTGAATTGCAGGAAAAAACTATAATAGCGCTCCTTGTGAAAAAGCATCAGGAAGGTAAACACAAGGGTAATTACAAGATTCAATACCAGTTGCATGGAACTTCGCAGCACACTGGAAAAATAAGAACCCAGCGACTGGCTGATATTTTTTGTTTCCCGGGTGATCATTTCAGCCTGCTGGCTCGTTGGAATATTGAACTGCTTTTCAATAAAAAGCTGGATGGATACCAGCATCTCATTGGTTTTCTGTTCAAACAGCGGGAGATCCTGGATGAAACCGGAAAGCTGGGCCATGAGTATGGCGATCATTCCCAGGAAAACAAGCAGGAGGATCAGAATGCATATAAAGCTGGAAGCGCCCCTGGGAAGTCCCCTGGCATCCAGCCAGCGGCATAACGGTGCCATGAGCATGGCCAGCATGATGGCAAACACAAGAGGGATCAGGATGGGGCGCCCATAATATAAAACCACGGTAAGCAACACCAGGAACAGGAGGTTCTGGTTGATCTTCATTAAAGGAGACTTTACAAAAGGCATACTGCTGCAATTGTTTGCTGGAGCATGATAGCCCTGTAAAGATACCTGATTCCTGATGTTGCGTGAGTGATCTAATCATTGTGCACTTCCAGGATGGTGAAACTGCGCATACCGGCCGGCATCTGGCGGTTAACCGTAGTGCCTTCACGGAAACCAATCAGCGCAACACCCATGGGCGTGAGCACAGAAATCTTTTGCTGCCGTATATCTGCTTTATCAGGAGTAACCAGCATGAATTCAAGAATCCTGTTGCCTTTCTCTTCTTTTACTTTTACCCGTGAATGCAGGCGCACCACCTTTTCAGGAAAGCTGGTGGCATTCACAATACGGGCATGGGCAAGCTCTTCGTTCAGTGCTTCCGCGTTCTGCCGGTCAAATAAGGTTTTCCCAAATTTCCCCTTAAGGAAATCATGTAATAATTCATAATCATCTTTCCTGATGATCAGGTCATTTTTTTTCATTGCATTCAATTTTAATTAGATGGTAAAACGCCTCCTTGTCAGGCACGGATCGGCTGTGGCAACAGCTTCAGGATCATGTGGTGCCAGTCCTGCGCGGTTTTGGTAATACGCGGAAGGTCCTTGAGGTTGTGCAGGTACCTGATATAAAACGGTAAAAGAATTTCTTCATTATTTTCCGTAATGATGCGCAGGCTTATATCATGAATATAACGGTCAGGGCTGTACGAATCCAGTTCGCCGGCCATAATTGGGTCATAGGTCTTCAGGAGGGTACAGCTACGGATCGTTCCCAGGTCAATCAGTTTCCATTCAAGCAAATTTTCGCTGTTATTCAACACCATCATCTTCCTGCGGATGCCATCAATGCCCATAAGAATGCCCGGCAGATCAAGCTGGCAGGAAAAAGCAAGCTGGTATTTTGTACCCAGTTCACTGAACCGTTGCAACAACTGCCCGTCTTGTATTTTTTTCTGATGAGTGTTCATGATCCTGGCTTGTAATGGTTAATAAGAACTTTCCTGGTCCTGCCCCTTTCCTTCAGCACGGGTGCGAAGGATGAGCCAGAAAAACAAAGGAATGGTTCCAAACAGCAAGCCATACCAGGCAGCACTGATGGTTAGCCCGTTCCTGATAACGATGGCATTGGCCAGTAAAACCGTTAATAGAAGCAGGCCTGTAAGGGATATCTTACGGTCTGTATACATAACAAAAATTCTTAGAGGTAAAACAATCAAAGACTGGTCAAAAAATCCCCGTAACCTCAGGTTCAGGCCGGGGCGACCGTATTAAAGTCCTTGAAATTGGAGAAGTAATACAGACTGGTACAAAAAGGATAGAATTCAGTGAACGAGCAGGTATAACAATCCCTGGTATCCAGCAGGAGTACCTGCTGAACAAGTGCGGATTGACGATATGTTATTTTACCTGCCATTTCAACAAATTTAAGGAATATATGAGAGAAGGCCAACCTGTGAGGGTGTTAAAAAAGAATCGTGAGACGTGAGACGTGAGGCGTGAGACGTCAGGCGTGAGACGTGAGAGGGCTTTCTATATGCTGTGCTTACGATGATTACGTGACAATTGCCGACCCATTCACGATTCACGGCTCACGTCTCACCAGCCTTCGCTAAAGCTACGGCTGGCGCAGCGATTCATGACTCACCATATCTTTAGGTCATAATTTCTCTCCATGGATTCAGAACTCAGACCGGTCAGGTTCATTTATTTCGATGTGTATGGCACCCTGATCGACACGGCGGATGTAAAAAGAAAGATCAACAAAGTACTGGATTCATCGAGGGGATTTATAGTCTGGTATGAAACCCTTCTCCATTACCTGGGTGTTTCCAATGCTACAACCTATTACGATTTCAGGGATATTGCAGTGGCTTCGGCAGAATTAACGGCAAAGAACCTGGGGACTCATTACCATGAAGGAAGTTTTGATGAAGCGCTGGAACTGTTCCGTCACCTTCCCCTGCAGGAAGGTGCGCAGCAGGGACTTTCTATTTTATATGATCACGGTATCAGGCTGGGCAATCTCACCAACTTTCCTGAAGACATCGTGTACGACCGGCTCGACAGGACCGGCCTGGTTTCCTATTTTGAATCGACCATTTGTGCCAGCCAGGTTAAAAAATACAAACCTGATACGGCGATGTACCAGCAGGCTATTGAAAGATGCGGTTGCAAGGCCGGAGAAGTGTTGATGGCCACCATGCATAGCTGGGATCTTTGCGGCGCCAGCTATGCAGGTATGCAAACCGCTCTTGTAGTACCGGAAGATGAAAAAATCTTCAGCCTCTCTCCTGCCCCGGTTCACAAGGTTAAAAATATCATGGAACTCGCAAGAAAGATCACAGGCGATTATACCGCATACACGGAAGAATAAAGAAAAGACCTGCCTGTTTTATGCAGGCAGTGTACCAGGTGATCTACGAAAACCTTCTATCAATTTTCACGGTTCCCTTAGACCCGAAAGTTTACATTTGTCACATAATTATTGGATATGAAAAGATTTGTTTTTTCTGGATTTTTGATGATTTCATGCCTGCTGGCATTCTCTCAGGATGGTGAACCCGCCCGTAAGGAATACCAGGCAACCCCGGACCGGATCAACAACCTGGTTCATACGAAGCTTGATGCACGCCTTGATTTCAGCACTTCCCAATTGTATGGTAAGGTCTGGATCACCCTCAAACCTCATTTTTACCAGACTGATTCCCTTGCACTGGATGCCAAAGGAATGGACATCAAAGAAGTGGCAATTGTAAAGAATGGAAAAAATATCCCGCTCAAATACACCTATGATAAAATGGTGCTGGATATAGATCTCGATAAAACCTATCGGAATACGGAACAGTACACCATATACATTTCCTATACTGCAAAGCCCAATGAATACACTGGCCGTGGCAGCGCTGCCATCACCGATGCGAAAGGACTTTATTTTATCAATACCGATGGTTCTGAAAAAGACAAGCCCACCCAGGTGTGGACGCAGGGTGAAACAGAAGCCACCTCAGTGTGGGTGCCCACCATTGATAAGCCCAACCAAAAAACTACGCAGGAGATCATGATGACCGTGCCTGCGAAATTTGTTACGCTGAGTAATGGAAAGCTGGTAAGCCAGAAAAAAAATACGGATGGTACCCGCACTGATCACTGGAAGATGGATCAGCCTCATGCGCCGTATTTATTCTTTATGGGTGCCGGTGATTTTGCCGTGGTAAAAGACCAGTACAAAGGCAAGGAAGTAAGTTACTATGTGGATAAAGAATATGGCCCTGTTGCCCGCAAAATATTTGGCATGACTCCCGAGATGATGGGCTTTTTCTCACGCATCACCGGTATTGAATACCCATGGGTGAAATACGCGCAAATGACCGCACATGATTATGTAAGTGGTGCCATGGAAAATACTACGGCAACCCTTCATAGTAATGTGGCACAGCAGGACGCCAGGGAATTACTGGACGGCAACCGTTGGGAAGAAGTGATTGCCCACGAATTGTTTCACCAGTGGTTTGGCGATTACGTAACCACCGAAAGCTGGAGCAACCTTACACTCAATGAATCTTTCGCGACTCTTGGATCACAGTTATGGAACGAATACAAATATGGAAAGGACGCTGCTGATGAAGAGCGTTATAATTCCGTGAACGGTTATCTTAACAGCCGCAGTGAACAAAAAGAACTGGTACGTTTTCATTACCGCGATAAAGAAGACATGTTCGATGCCGTGAGCTATAACAAAGGAGGGGGCATTCTGCAGATGCTGCGTATCCATATTGGTGAAGAAGCATTCAATAAAGCCATGAACCTGTTCCTGACCAACAATAAATACAAAGCCGCGGAAGCGCACCAGTTACGTCTTGCTTTTGAAGAAGTGACCGGTAAAGATCTGAACTGGTTTTTCAACCAATGGTATTTCGGAGCCGGTCATCCTGTTCTCGATATCAAATACAACTATATTGAATCTGCCAAACAGGTACAGGTGATCGTATCCCAGACACAGCCAGGAAATACATTCCTGCTGCCTGTAAAGATTGATGTATGGCATGGTGCTTCGCCTATGCGTCATAATGTATGGGTGGACAGCAAGATTGACACCTTCAATTTTGCTTCCATGACCAAACCGGATTTTGTGAATTTTGATGCTGATAAAATCCTTGTTGCTAAAAAAACAGAAAACAAAACACTGGAAGAATACCTGGCCCAGTACCGGAAAGCCAGGAATTATATCGACAGAAGGGAAGCCATCACTGCTGCCCTGCAAAAACAGGAAGAAGTAATGGCAGCCACCCTGTTGTCTGAAGCCATTAAAGATCCTTATGGTCCTTTGCGTGCATACACCATCAATAATCTTGATTTCAGCCTTGAACAGGTGAAAACCTCGCTGCGAGGCGCCCTGCTGGAAGTGGCGCAAAAGGACAAGCATAAACTTGCCAAGGCAGCAGCCATTTCAAAACTGGGACTTTACAGGGATGCTTCTTACGCTTCCATTTTTAAAGCTGCTGTGAATGATTCTTCATATACGGTTGCCGGTAATGCACTGGAAGCTCTTAACAGGATTGATACCACTACGGCTTATAAAGAAGTTCAGCGTTTATCTGCAATGCCAGCTAAAGGCAAACTCGAAACCGTTATTAAAACCATTACCAGTTCCAAAGATGTTGGTGCAGGTGATAAGCTGATCCAGGATTTTGTAGACCTTCCATTCGGGCAGGAAAAATTCCAGGCCCTCCAGGGATTGTTCGAATTCATGGCAGCCACCAGCAATACCAGCCAGTTCAAAAAAGGAGTTGATGCCATCATCACGTTGATGGGACAGATCCCCGAACAGTTCAAAGAGCAAATCAATCCTGCACTGACCGAAGCCCTCAGGGAATTGCAGAAAGAAAAAAGATCCGGCGGTCTAACCGAAATGGCTGATTATATCGATACAGTACTTACAAAGGAAAAAGGATTCTGATCCACCCGTTTCTAATAAAAAAAGCATCTGCCAGGCAGATGCTTTTTTTATTTTCAGTCTCCAGGGATGTATTATTTATGTGCAATCTTATCGGGGCTGCCATCAGGGTCGCCGATGGCAGTGGAAGACCATTGCATGTTACCACCATTCAATAATAACAGCCCGGCCACATGCGGGGCAGCCATGGAGGTTCCGCTCATGCGTGCGTATTTTCCATCTTTATAAGTTGATAATATCCTCACTCCAGGTGCTGCGTAATCTACCACGTCATTTCCGAAATTGGAGAAGGAAGCAAAATTGTCCAGGCTATCGGTTGCTGAAACGGTATAGATGTTCTGGCCGTTTGCACGTCCGGGTGAGAACAGGTTGGCAGCTTTGGAATCGTTACCCGCAGCGATGGCAATAAGAATACCTTTATTGGCTACATTCTGCACCTGCTGATCCAGCAGGTCGGATACTTCTTCTTCGCCCAGGCTCAGGTTTACCACATCTCCTGCCCTTGCATTGGTACTGATATAATTCAGCGCATTGATGAATGCAGAAAGTGTACCCACACCTTCGCTGTTTAGAACCTTCAGGGCAACGAGGTTGGCACCCGAGGCCACACCCAGCACACCTTCCGCATTGTTTTTCGCGCCAATGATTCCTGCCACGTGGGTTCCGTGACCATGGCCGTCATCCGCGGAAGTTTCACCTGAAATAAATGAACGGCTTCTTTGTACATCCACATTCAGATCCGGATGATCGGTATCGATACCTGTATCAACAATCCAGGCGGTTTTGCCAATTCCGTTACCATACCCAACTTTATGAATATTCCAGGTTACCAGTCTTGGTTCCATTACAGTAAAGCAGGTGCTGAGTGCCATGATCCTGTCAGGCTCCACTGCTTGCACGGCAGGGTCGGTGCTGAGACTTTGTGCCTGTTCAGCGGAAAGAGAAGCAACGAATCCGCCCATATCACCAATGATCATATCCTTCATAGCTGCAGAGGGAATGTTATGATCCATTAATACATCCCTGCTTTTTTGCGAGATGCGGCTGGATGAAACGGACTGGCCGCCGGCTGTAGTTTTATAGACCACGATATACTGTCCGGGAATTATTTCACCGTGGGAAGAAGAACGGATAGAATAACAATTTTCCGTTGGTTCTTCTGTCAGGATTTTTTTGTCTTTTTTGGAACAGCCGCTGATGATCACGGCAGCCGAAAGGATGGCGAAAGGAATCAGGCGCATAGGAATTGATTGGGTTTCCCCCACAGAGCAGGAAATATGCCAAAGAAGGGGCTTTAACGGGGAATTATGTTAAGGGGGTCTTATGGTAGAGGGAGGGGAAAGCTTCTAGCTGCTAGAAGCTAGAAGCTAGCAGCTAGTTACTAGTAGCTACCTAAGAGCTGCAAGGTGCTCATGCAATTAATTCAATAAAATATGGCGTACCAGGTCCAAATTGAAAGGCAGAAAAGAACCAGGATGGGGAATTGAAGGTGATGCATCTCGAAATATAATAGTGTCATTGCTTGAGATTGATGAATGATCATGCAGGGTTAATGTTAACAATCCTATTAGTTTTATTAAGGATCATGGTTTCGGAGTTTCCTCTACATATTCGAGGATATCAGAGGGCTGGCAATTCAATGCCTTGCAAATGGCTTCCAGTGTGCTGAAGCGGATAGCTTTTGCCTTTCCGGTTTTTAAAATGGACAGGTTTGAAAGGGTGATTTCCACTTTTTCCGACAGCTCATTGAGTGACATTTTACGCCTGGCCATCATCACGTCGAGGTTTACGATGATCGGCATACTATACAGTTAAATCTGTTTCATTCTGAATATCGATACCCTTTTTAAAGATGACAGCTATGATATAAATGACAGCAGCCATGATGATAAAGGCCTGGCTG
>JAEYUA010000077.1 GCA_023433755.1 Bacteroidota bacterium
CATTGGTGGTTGGACTGCCACCCATCAGGATCTGCAAACCCAGTTGCGCGGTGGGGTCGGTGCTGTTGAAAAAGGTCACCATGTCGGCCGGACCGAAGAAATTCACAACAGCTTTGATCTTCGGGCTGGCATTTTTATAAGCCTGGAGCATGGCCATATGTCCGCCGGCACTGGCGCCCAGCAGCACAAATTTTTGAGAGATGTTATAATTGCCGCTTTTCTGCACGAGAAAATCAACCGCTGCCTTCATATCATTTTCCTGCGTGGGAAAGTGATTGGCGAACGTGGTGGCAAGTCGGTAGTTGATATTGGCAATGGCCCAACCGGGCAGTCTTTGCTGCAGAACCGGTACAAACTGGTTGAAATCCGCTTTATCACCTTCCACCCAGGCACCGCCGTGCACCATGATCACCATTTTGGTGGTATCGGTGCGGCCGGCCGGTAGATAAAGGTCCATTTTCTGCTGCGGGTCGGAGCCGTAAGAAACATTATTGATCGTCTGGGCAGGTAATGATTCCGGTGTATTATTGGTTGTTTCCTTCTGGCAGGAAAGTAAGGTTGTAGTGAGTGCAATACCGGTCAGTAGTTTTTTCATAGATGATGAAATTACTTGAGAGAGGGGAGAGTTAAAAGTTAAAAGTTCAAAGTTCAAAGTCAAAGGCCATTGGCTAATGGCCATTAGCTATTGGCTCAATCCCAATTCCTTCAACTGCTTCTCATCAATTTCCGCAGGTGCATCGAGCATGACATCACGGCCGCTGTTATTTTTTGGAAAGGCAATAAAATCGCGGATGCTTTCACTGCCACCCAGGATCGCGCAAAGCCTGTCAAACCCAAAGGCAATACCGCCATGCGGAGGGGCGCCATATTCAAAAGCGCCCAGTAAGAATCCGAATTTATGACGCGCTTCTTCCGGGCTCATGCCAAGTGCTGCAAACATTTTTTCCTGCAGCTCGCGCTGGAAGATCCTGATGGAACCACCACCGATCTCATTTCCGTTCAGCACCATATCATAAGCGTTGGCCTTGATATTGGAATATGGATGGCTGAGATAATTAGCAGCATCTTTTATGGATGGATCATTACTGATCATCGTATCAATATCGGAAGGTTTAGGTGAAGTGAAAGGATGGTGTCGTGCCACCCATCTTCCATGTCCGCCTGATGCCGGATCTTCTTCCTCAGCGTATTCGAACAATGGAAAATCAAGCACCCAGAGCAGCCGGAACTCATCTTTTTTGCGAAGGCCCATTTTTTCTCCCAGTTCCAGTCTCAGTTCACTGATAGCTTTTCTTGTTCTTTCTTCCGCGCCTGCCAGGATAAAAACCAGGTCACCGGGTTGAGCTCCTGCTAAATCTGCAATGGCTTTCAGTTTTTCTGCATTGTAAAATTTATCAACGCTGCTCTTAAAACTTCCATCTGCATTGTAACGGATATTCACCAGTCCCTGCATGCCAATCTGCGGACGTTTCACCCAGTCAGTCCATTCATCGATCTGCTTGCGTGAATATTCTGCTGCACCAGGAACGGCAATGGCCAGCACGGTTTCCGCGTTGTCAAAAACACCAAAGCCCGCGCCGTTGATCAATTCACCAGTCGCTTCGATCCTGCCTGCTTTATTGAATGCAGATTTCAGGTTGGCGAGCTTCATGCCGAAGCGGATATCAGGTTTATCATTACCATACTGCCACATGGCTTCTTCCCAGCTCATGCGCTCCACCTTTTCGGTGTAATCAATATTTTTTACCTGTTTGAAAATATATTTAATGAGGCCTTCAAACATGTTGAGGATGTCTTCCTGCTCCACGAAGGCCATTTCACAGTCGATCTGAGTGAACTCAGGCTGGCGGTCGGCCCTGAGGTCTTCATCCCTGAAACATTTTACGATCTGGTAATAGCGGTCATATCCACTCACCATCAGCAATTGCTTGAAGGTTTGTGGTGATTGCGGAAGGGCATAGAACTGTCCCTCATTCATACGTGAAGGCACAACAAAATCACGGGCGCCTTCGGGTGTGGACTTGATAAGAAAAGGTGTTTCAATATCCATGAATCCCTGCTGGTGCAGGTAATCGCGTGTGGCGCGGTTAACGGCATAACGTAACTCGATATTTTTTTTCACCGCGTTGCGCCTCAGGTCGAGGTAGCGGTATTTCATGCGCAGGTCATCACCACCATCGGTATCATCCTGGATGGTGAAGGGAGGCACGGCTGATTTGTTCAGTATTTTGAATGAATCCACGATGATCTCGATCTCACCAGTGGGAATGTTGGGATTTTTATTGCTGCGTTCTGAAACCGTTCCGTTCACCTGGATCACAAATTCACGCCCCAGTGGATTATTATCCAGTTCCGCATTAAGCCCTTCTCCAAACAATAACTGGGTGATGCCATAACGGTCACGAAGGTCGACGAAGGTGATGGATCCGAACTTACGGACGGTCTGCACCCAGCCTGCAAGCTGAACCTGCGCGTCTTTATTTCCGATTCTTAATTCTCCACAGGTATGGGAACGAAACATAGTGGTTGTGTTTGAGTGATGAAAAAAGCCAATGGCTATTGGCTATTAGCCATTGGCTTTCCTTAGGCCCGCAAAGATAACAGAAACCCCCTTTCAGCTCAGCTCAATTCAATGCCGATCTTTTTCATGAGGATGGAGGCATTAAGGCTGGTGCAGACCCCGTGTTTGAGCTGGTAATCGAAATACAATTCCTCGCCCGCTACCTGCACATCAAAATGATAATTTTCTATGGAAGCCGGGTATTTCTCCGAGAGTGCGGCCAGTTCCACATCATGGGTGGCGATCACCGCGACGGCCTTCTGCCGGATCAATTGTTCCATCAGCGCAGCCGATCCGGTATGCCGGTCAAAAGAATTGGTGCCTCTTAAGATCTCATCCAGCAGGATGAAAACCTTTTCATGGCGGTTCACCGCTTCAATAATGGTCTTGAGTTTTTTGAGTTCAGCATAAAAAGTAGAAGTGTTTTCAGCCAGGTTATCAGCGATTCGCATGCTGCTCATGAGCTGAACTGGGGAAAGGCTAAGCCTGCGTGCACAAACCACAGAACCTAATTGGGCAAGTACCGTATTCACCCCCAGTGCGCGGAGAAAAGTGCTTTTGCCCGCCATGTTGGAGCCCGTTACCAGCGCGATCTTCGCTGTTCCATGGAGATCGAAATCACTGGTGACCCTTGTAGTCGCGGGTATCAGTGGATGCCCTGTCTCCACCCCGTTAAAAGTGAAATGCCCCGATGCCATTTCAGGAAATGCCCATTGCGGGTAATTGAAATGAATGGTGGAGAGGCTGTTGAGGACTTCCATTTCCGCGATCATGCGGAACCAGAGCGATACCACCTCACGGTTCTTCCTGCGCCAGGCATTGAGAGCGATCATCTGCCTCACATCCCATAAAAGAAAAGCATTAAAAAATAAAAGCCCGGCAATGTTTAGCCTCAGGTCGAACCGGTCGAGAATGGACTTCAGTTCCCTGATCTCATCGGAGGCTTTGACATTTGACTGCTGCGCATTGAAGGACATTATTTTTTTCAGCCTTGCCGAACTGAAAGCCTGCTGTTCGGTCCATTCAACGATCTTCTGCATAGTTCCGATCTCCTTTACAATTCCCGTGAGCAGCACATAGGGTTTTACAGTATTGCGGCTCAGGATAATGGAGGTGACCAAAAAGATGCCGTAGAGAAATGAAAAAATGCCACCGGGTATGTAACCAAGGATGGCTGCAATTGCAGAGGAAACTGTTATCAAAGAATAGATCCACACAATGATCTTCCAGCTTCCGCTTTTGAAATGCCGGTCTTCTTCTGCCAGCCAGGAAACCGTACGGTTTTCAGTGGCAGTGCTGATGGTATGCTGCATGGCCAGGGCCTGCAATTGCTGTCTCCATTCTACTAATGGCGTTAGTTCTTTTACCGCTTCATGCCTTTCAATGATTTCTCCCGGGGGCAGTGGCTCCAGCAGATTTTTTGCGAGCAGGGTTTTTCCCTGTTCAGTAAAACAGCGGCTGGCCCATTGAAAAATGGATGCCTTTCCGAAGAGATCCAGGTCATTGGCATAATCATGAAGCGCCGGGTTGTAAACAGCACCATCTTCTCTTTGATGAAAACGGTGGGCTATTACTTCCAGTTCTTCTTCATTCAGCCGGATGAGCGTGCGGGTATTGGTGATCTTCTGGTTGTTGTTCACATCAAGTGAAACCAGGTACAATAGCAATCCTATTCCTGTCACCAGGGGAATGATGCCCCAGAGACCGGCCTGCACAAAAACCTGGTAACAGATAAAAATGGTGATGATAAAAACAATAAAACGGGTCCAGCCCAGTAGTTTTCTTTTTTTCAAATGCAGTTCCAGTGCTGCCTGGTTTTTTTGTATGAGCTGATGGTAGATGGCTTCGGGTTCCTGGGCTTTCATAAAATCGGTTAAGGTAAAGAATTCGTAACAACGGTAATCAGGCATTTCTTTCAAGGATCCTTGAAAATCTGTTTACCTCCGCTTCCGGTGTTATTGGAAAATTGTGAACGAGGTGCTGCACGAGCTGGTGAGCAAAAAAAGGAGCAAGGGATGTACCCTTCGTTCCCATGCCGTTAAGAATGCCCGCCTGGCGGTGTACAGGATGCAGCCCTACGAATGGTCTTCTTTCCAGTGTAGCCGGACGAACGGAAGCTTTGTGCTCCAGCACGCGGTAGGGTTTTTTGAGCCATTGATCAAGAAGTTTGGTAGCCTGTTTGAGGAATGCCGCTGAAGGCTGGTCATTCTCGAACGACCACTGGTAGTTGGATCCCAACCAGTAGCGGTTTTCTTCAAACGGTGCAAGAATCAAACCTTTTTTATAAACATGCCGGTTAAGCAGTTCATCACATTCAATCACCAGGGCTTCACCTTTATTGGGCGCGAAAGGCAGTTTATCAAACCAGGGATTCGCAGTGCCATCATTACCATCACAAAAAATTATTTTATGTGCCTGGATCTCCTGGTACCGGATGGATTCATTTTTCATCACCAATTGGTCCTGGTTAAATTTTTCCTCTGATAAAGATCCATCGTCCAGTAATTTTTTTCTCCATGCCTGCAGCAGCAGTTGCAGGCTGATCATATAGGCAGGCCGGATCTCACCGCAGCCGAATTCATAATTAAAATACTGGTTGAAATGGTTCTGGTCGGGAAAGGAATGCAGGTAGGTATCGTTCTCCGTGATGCGTTCCACAAATGCATTCCGCATCTGTGCTGAAGGAAAAAAATCAATGATGCTGCGTTCATGCACCAGGGTCAGCCCGAGATATTTTTCCAACTCACGGTAGGCATCAACCGCGAAGGGCATCACTTCATCAATCATCCAGGTGTAGGCATATCTTCTACCCGTAACAGGATTAATGATACCTGCTGCCACACGCGAGGATGAAAACGGCTGCGGTTCATCCATCACCATAAAAGTTTTTCCTTCCTTTTGCAGATACCAGCTTAGCATGGTGCCGCTGATGCCCTGGCCTATGATGAGATAGTCAACATGCATGCGGTAAATTTAAGCGAAGCAGTCAAGGGAATAAAAATTTGGAAGCGTCAGTAATCTGTCAGCTCAAAGTTCATAGTCTGTAGTCGGTAGTCGGTAGTCGGTAGTCGGTATTTAGTAGCCTAATACTGCAATACAAAAAGAATTCAGTAGTGAGGATTGATCTCTGATTACCTACTTACCGTCCTTGGTAGCCGAAGCTTTAGCGAAGGTTACCTTCCCGCCTCCCCGGCTTTTCTGAATGGTTATAGCAGTTTATACATTTTACCTGGAAGGCCCCCGATGACTCCCTGCAATTCGAGGTTGAGAATAGCTGCTGCCGCGGCACTGCTGCTCAGTCCACTCCTTAGATTGATTTCATCAATATGGACGAGTTCTTTTTCCTGCAGTAATTGCACCACCTGTTTTTCTTCCGGTGTAAATTCAATGAATAATTCTTTCTGCTTCTTTACTTCTTTCTTTTTTTCCTTCCAACCCAGGATCTCCATCAGTTCTTCCGCATCAGTGAGCAGGATGGCCTTATTGTATTTGATCAGGTGATTGCAGCCGCTGCTGAATTTGTCAATGGTGCGGCCGGGTACAGCAAATACATCACGGTTATAGGCATCCGCTAGTTTGGCCGTAATCATGCTGCCTCCCTTGATATGCGTTTCCACCACAACAGTGGCATCACAGAGCCCGGCAACAATGCGGTTGCGCAGGGGAAAATGATGTTTATCAGGTTTGGTGCCACTGAAAAATTCGGAGAGAATGCCACCGCCTTGTTTTACCATGTCCTTGGCAAGCGATGCGTGGTCGTAAGGATACATTTTATCAAGCCCATGGCCCACCACACCCACCGTGCGTAAATTATTTTTTATGGCCGACTTGTGCGCAATGGCGTCGATGCCGAAAGCAAGCCCGCTGATCACCAGCACATCATGTCCTGAGAGGTCTTCCACCAGCTTTTCTGTAAACTTTTTACCATAATCGGTATGACTTCTTGTACCTACGATGCCTATAACTTTGGAAACATTGAGGTCTGCCTCGCCTTTATAAAACAGCAGGGTGGGTGCATCATAGCAGTTCAGTAATCTTCGCGGATAATCCGCATCAGTCAGGAATAGTGGTTTGATCCTGAATTTTTCAATAAACCGTATTTCCGTTTCAGCAAGATGAAAATCCTTGAATGCCTTGATGGAATGGGCACGTACGGTCCCGATACCTTCGATCTTTTCCAGCACAGAAGTTTTGACCTGGAAGATGGCCGATGCTTCACCAAAATGCTGTACAAGGATCCGGGCCTGCACATCCCCGATATTCGGAACCAAGGTGAGAGCAAGACGGTAAATCAGTTCAGGGTGAAGCATGGAGAATGAGCGCCTTTTAATCCAGGCAATGTAAGGAATCTGTTGAAGCCCGAAATGGGAAAAATCTCCCTGGCTGGCAGGGATTCACCCTTCATTATTTCAAATAATGAAGGGTGAAGGGTATTTTAATAATGATGTGGGCAAGGGTGTTAGCGGGCGATCACTTTTAATTCGGTTCTCCTGTTTTGTGCTTTTCCTTCTTCTGATTTGTTATCGGCCACAGGTTTGGAAGCGCCAAATCCTTTAGCTGTCAGGCGTGCGGCAGGAATACCCTTGCTGACAAGGTAATTGACCACAGCCCTGGCGCGGTTTTCGGAAAGTTTGAGGTTGTCGGCAGCGGTTCCAACATTATCAGTATGACCTTCGATCTGAATGCGCACAGTGGGATTTTCGTTCAGCAGTTTTACAACCTGGTCCAGCTCCACCTGCGAATCGTTGTGCAGTTCAAACAGTCCGGATTCAAAGAATATATTCCGTAATACGATGGCTGAATTCACTTCTATCGGTTGCAGTGGAATGTTGTTGGTATAGGTGCTGTCTGGTGATGCCCCCTTTAAAGAATAATTATCCGAATAAAACAGGTAACCCCTGCGGTTTACGTTGAAGGCATAATCTTTTCCAACCGGGAGAGTAATGAGATAATTACCCGTTTCGTCTGTCTGTACCCGTGAGATGATCTGCTTGGTTGCCAGGTCGGTCAATTCAACAGTGGAAGGCAAACCCTTCGAGGTTTTTTTATCAAATACCTGGCCTTTGATCCAGAGGGTTTTAAATGGCCTCATTTCCGGGCGCATATCAAAACTGTAGATATCATGAGCGCCTTTGCTGTCGCTGCGGTTGCTGGCGAAATACGTGGTGATTCCATTGGCTGCAATTACCATGGTGCCATCGGTGTTGATGGTATTGATAGGATAACCCAGGTTCTCGGGTGTGCCGAATTTTCCTGATTCATTTTTCCGCGTAAGAAAAATATCAGCGTCACCATAACCTAGCAGGCCATTGGATACAAAATACAAGGTCTGGTTGTCGGCATGCATGAAAGGCTCCGTTTCATCAGCAGCCGTGTTGATGGTGGGTCCGAGGTTTTCGGGTTCGCTCCAGCTACCATCTGTCTGCAGCCGGGTTACATAAATATCACTGCCTCCATAACCACCATAACGGCGGCTGGCAAAATACAGGTCTCTTTTATCGGGCGATAGGGAAGGCTGCGATTCCCACTGGTCACTGTTGATCCTGCTGCCCAGGTTGTAAGGTTCACTCCATCCCTGCTCAGTATCATAGGAAATATAGAGGTCACAACTTCCGAATCCATCCTTTCTATGGCAGCCTGTGAAGATGAGCCATTTACCATCAAGCGAAACATTCTGGGCTCCTTCATTCTCCGGGGTATTGATGAAACCTTTGAGCTTCTCCGCTTTTGACCAGCCGTTTTCGGTTAAATCGCTGGCAAAAAAATCTTCGTTGCGGTTGTTGAGCAAGCGGGTAAAGATCAGGCGTTTTCCATCAATGGAGATGGAAGGAAAATATTCGGCTTCGCCGGAGTTCACACCCTCACCCAAATTCTTAGGTTCAAATACATAACGCGTGGGATATTTTTTATCGAAATCCACCGCGAACTGGTAGGAACGCTGCCGGTATTCTCCCGACTTCCGGGTCCTGTCATCCAGTTTTTTGGAAAGCATCAGGTTCATGGCATCCAGGGCTTCATTGAACCGGCCAAGTCCCGCGAGGTTGATGGAGTAGGGCAGGAAAATATAGGGTTCGATATAATTGCTGTCAATCGAAAAAGCTTTCTGGTAATTGCGGATACTTTCTTCATGCCTGTTCATTTGGCCGTACACACCGGCCAGGGAGAGGTAGGCATCAATATAGCCCGCATCACGCTGAATAGCCTCGTTGAGTTTTTCGATGGCCTCTCCATATTTTTCATCCTGGATTTTTTCCATTGCCTTCACATAGGATTCAATGGCTTTTTTATTGATCTTACCAGGGTCGTATTGGGTAAAACCCGTGAAGGAAACAAAACAAAAGATCACCAGGAGTACAGGGTGAAGGTTTTTCATCTGTTGAAGATAACAAATCCTGCAGGGAGCCCTAATAGGCGGGTTGGATTTAGGAATTTTTTAAAGGCCAATAGCCAATAGCCATTGGCTATTTAGGGCACTCCAATATACTTATGCACCTGCAACGATAATTGCCATTGGGGATTTGCCTTGATATAGTCAATGATTATAGGTGTTACCTGTGGGGCTTTGCTCCATTCGGGCTGGAGGTAAAGTTTGCAGGTGGATGAAACAAGGGAGGCAAAATGTTCCGCCCATTCGAAATCTGATTTATTAAATACCACGATCTTCAGCTCATTGGCAAGCGGAAGAATCTCCGGCAACGGCGCTTTGAATTTTTTGGGCGATAATGTGATCCAGTCCCATTGCCCGCTCACCGGTGAACTGCCGGAAGTTTCGATATGCGTTCTTAGTCCGGCAGCTTTAAGGGAACTAGTGAGTTCAGCCAGGTCATGCATCAGGGGTTCACCACCGGTGATCACAACTATTTGTCCGGGGTTTTGTTTAACTAAATCTACCAATTGACTGATGGCTATCAGCGGATGTTTTCCTGCATCCCAGCTATCTTTCACATCACACCACACACAACCCACATCACAACCACCCAAGCGGATGAAATAAGCAGCCTGTCCCTGGTAAAAACCTTCTCCCTGCAGGGTGTAAAAATGTTCCATCACCGGCAGGCGGCCGGTTTGTTTTTCATGGCCTGCAGGGTAATTGGTTAATGCAGTATAATCAGATATTTCACTCACAAGGCTGTTTGATTCACGCGGGTTCATAATGTTTCAAAGCGCAGGCCTTGAAAGTATTTTTCATGAGCGCTGCAATGGTCATGGGTCCAACGCCGCCTGGTACCGGGGTAATGAAAGAGCATTTCGGGGCCACGTTTTCGAAGTCTACATCACCACTGATCCGGTAGCCGGATTTTCTTGAAGGGTCAGTGATACGGGTGATGCCCACGTCAATCACCACAGCTCCCTGTTTTACCATATCAGCTTTGATGAATCCCGGTCTTCCAAGCGCCGCGATAATGATATCAGCTTCCAGGCAAAGCTCTTTGATATTGGAAGTATGCGAATGGCAGATGGTAACGGTGCAGTTGCCCGGGTTGCCGTTTGCACTTAGTAATATACTCATGGGGCGGCCAACGATATTACTGCGGCCAACCACTACCGCGTGTTTGCCCTTGGTTTCGATTTTATAATGCTCCAGCATCAGCATGATGCCATAAGGAGTAGCCGGTACAAAGGTGGGGTGCCCAAGCACCATGCGGCCAACGTTGTTGGGATGAAAACCATCTACATCTTTTTGCGGATCGATGGCATTGATCACTTCTTCAGCGGAGATATGCGCGGGCAGCGGAAGCTGAACCAGTATGCCGTCCACTTCCGGATCCGTATTTAGTTCATAAATGATATCGAGCAGCTTGAGAGAGGAAATTTCCGATTCAAGCCTGATGAGTGTTGATTTATATCCTACCTCCTGGCAGGCTTTCACCTTGGAAGCCACATAGGTCTCGCTGGCACCATTATCCCCCACCAGTATGGCTACCAGGTGAGGAACAGGTTTACCCTGCGCCGCCAGTTGGGCCATCTCCAGTTTCAGCGAATCCTTGATGGCCTGCGAAGCCTCCTTACCATTTAAAATTTGCATGGCGCAAAGGTAAGAGAAGGAGGAAGAGAAAGAGAAAGAGAAACAGAAACAGTGCGGAGGAGCAGAAATTCATCACTGTAAAAAAAATTCCTGCTTATCCTTAAGTCCTGTAAATCCTGATCATCCTGAAATCCTGAAAATCCTGATCCGGATGTGAAAAATCTCCTTTTTGTCTGTTGTATTTCACATGGTTTCGCTGGCGGCAGTGAGCAATTTGCACAAAAGCAATTTTGAGAACTCTTATCATCTACATCATTTTTATGAATATTCCTTTACTCGTGCAGGCACAGGGACTTGCTTTGGCACCTGCTGCCTTTCAGTTGAACAGTTATAGCAGGTATCAGAAAGAAGGCTTTGCTTTTTCAGGCAATCCTGCTGCGCTCGGACAAATTAAAAAATGGTCTGCCGCTCTTCATGGTGAAAGACCTTACATGCTGAATGAACTCTCGGTCTATAATGGTATGCTGGCCCTTCCGCTTGCTGATGGTGGTATAGTCGTGTCAGGGGCACTCAGGGGGCAGCACTTTCGTGAGCTTATGGCCGGATTTGGTTATGGAAAAAGCATAGGCAACCTGGATGCTGGACTTCAGTTCAGCTTTCACCAGTTCAGCGCCGCTCACTATGGCCGTGCATCTTTTGTGCAGGTGCAGGGTGGATTGATTTATCATGTGAACGAACACTTCAGGACCGGCATCCATCTGGTTAACCCGGTAAGCGGGAGCCTGAACAAGTTGGAGAAATTACCCTTTCAATATGCGGCCGCACTTGGTTATGATGCTTCGGAACAATTTTTTCTCGGAGTGGCACTCAAAAAAACCAGGGACCGGCCGGTTTCTTTTGACCTTGGGCTTCAATACCAGTTTGATAAAAGCCTGAGGGCAAGGGCCGGGATGCAGACTGATGGCGGCCGGTTTTATTGCGGTGGTGGTTTTTTATGGGGAAACATTGAACTGGATGTGACGCTTGCCATGCACCAGCAACTGGGACTGACACCTTCCCTGGCACTTTCATTTCATCCTGCCAATAAATGAGAGGGATGATGCTCATAGGGTTGTTGATTTTGTATGGCTATTCAAATTGCCAGGAACCCCCACTTCAAATGCAGCAGCAGATGGAGCAGTTGGCGGATGATTCGGAATCAGAACTGTTGGAGGATGACCAGGACCAGCAATACCTGGATCATTTGGCCAGGCACCCGTTGAACCTTAATAAGGCAAGGGCAGAAGACCTGCTTCAGACCGGGCTGTTAACAGCTTTACAGGTTGGACATTTCATCCGGTACCGTGACCTGCTGGGGGAACTGATTGACCTGCATGAATTGCAGGCCGTGCCCTCCTGGAATATACAAACCATCCGAAGGATCCTGCCCTATGTCATAGTAAAGGAAGACGCACTCCAGGCAGATAAATTAATAAACCGGTTGAATGGAGAGCACCAGTTTCTTTTGAGGATATCAAGAGGTTTGCAGCAGCCCAAAGGATTTGACCATACACTCCCCAATGCTTATATCGGGGATCCTTTTCATGCGATGGCCAGGTACCGATACCAGTATAAGAATCTTTTGTATATAGGCTGGACGGGAGATAAGGATGCGGGAGAATCCTTTTTGAAAACACCACGAAAAGGTTTTGACTTTAATTCCTTTCACTTTTTTGCTACCGAAGCCGGTGCGGTAAAGGCCCTGGCAATTGGTGATTACCGGGTGAGCCTCGGGCAGGGACTGATCCAGTGGCAGTCCATGGGTTATGGAAAAAGCGCTGAAGTGATGATGGTGAAAAGGCAGGCGCCGGTACTTCAGCCTTACCGTTCGGCGGGAGAAGTTTTCTTTAACCGCGGTGCGGCTGTAACGCTTCAGCATAAAAACTGGGAAGGAACCCTGTTCTATTCAGCAAGGAAGATTGACGGGAACAGGAATGATTCCACCGGGCTGGTCACATCCATGATCACTACCGGTTATCACAGAAATGAAGCTGAGGTCAATGACCGTAAAAGCCTGCCCTATAAAAACATGGGATGGAGTATTAAATATGGAAGAAAAGGATCTCATATCGCATTGAACTGGGTGCATCACCGGGTTGGAGCACCTTTTGAAGTTAAGGATGATGCCTACCAGCTTTACCAGTTTTCCGGGAAGGTTTTATGGAATGTGAGCCTTGATTACAGTTATACATTCAGAAATCTTCACGTATTTGGAGAAGCCGCGATGGACCCGGAAGGCAACAAAGCCTTTTTAAATGGACTGTTGATGAGTGTTGATTCAAAGGTTGACTTGTCGCTGTTGAACCGGGAAATATCACCTGCTTACCGGTCATTGAATGCAAATGCCTTTACTGAAGGTACCCGGCCGGAGAATGAGCAGGGCTGGTACCTCGGTCTTTCGGTAAGGCCTTCTGGTAACTGGCTCATCACCACCTATGCGGATTTTTTCAATTTCCCCTGGCTGAGGTACAGGGTGCATGCCCCGTCCGCCGGCAGGGAATACCTGGTGCAGGTGCAGTACCAGCCAATGAAAACCTTCAATGCCACGGTACGTTACCGCTTTGAGGAGAAAGGCCAGAATGAAACGGCTGAAGAGCCGGTTCATCATATTTTCAATAAGACAAGACAACAACTGCGTTTTCATTTCAATGCACAATTAAGTAGAAAGGTTCATTTGAAAAGCAGGGTGGAAGCTGTTTGGTATGAGAAGGGAAGGGCAGGTGAGGAGCAGGGATTTATGAGTTACCTGGAGACCGGCTTCCAACAGGGTAAATGGGGTGGCAATGCAAGATTGCAGTATTTCCAGACGGATGGGTATAACAGCAGGATCTATTCTTTCGAATCAAACGTGCTTTATAATAACCTGGTGCCAGCGGTTTTTCATTCCGGTTCCAGGTATTACGTGAACCTGAATTACAGGATCACAAAAAAAATCAGGGCCTGGTTTCGCTGGTCTCAAACCATTTTCGAACAGGCTTTGGAACAGGGCAGCGGGCTGGACGCATTTTATGGTAAAAACCGTAAGGACATGAGTGTCCAATTGATGTGCCTGTTCTAAAAAAGAGGCTTAAAATCCCTACCGCTTATCACTTCACCTGCCGTTATTTACCGCTCAGCTAAAAATATCTTCCTTTCAACGATTTTAAGGTTGTGTTAAAAAATCTTCTATCTTACGCAGCAAATTCCACAGACTGCCTGTCTTTTTCATTGTCCCCGCGCCTGCGGAATTGATCTTTAATGTTTTATCATTTAAATGAACATTCACATGAGAAAAATCCTATCACTGCTTTCAGTGCTGACACTGCTATGTACCATAGCGTGGGCACAAACCCGGACCGTCACCGGTAAAGTAATTGACGCGCAAGGAAAACCCGTTCCATTTGCCTCTGTACTGGTTAAGAATACCAATACGGGGGTGGCTGCAGATGCCAACGGAAACTTTTCAATTGAAGCGGCACCCAATGCAACTTTGATCTTCAGTGCTTCGGGCTACCAGTCTTCGGAAGTAAACATTGGCAGCCAGACTTCAGTCACGGCTTCATTAACAAGCCAGACATCCATGAGCGAGGTGATCGTGACAGCACTTGGAGTAAGAAGAACTCGTAACCAGGTGCCTTATGCGGCCCAGCAGGTAACGGGTGAAGAAGTAAGTAAGGCCCGTACCAACAATTTTGTTCAGAACCTTTCAGGAAAGGTATCGGGTCTTGAAATGAGACAGTCCAATTCATTAGGTGGATCCACCAACGTAGTGATCCGTGGTACCAAATCCATTAGTGGTAACAACCAGCCCCTGTTTGTGATTGACGGGGTGCCGGTTGATAACTCCACTTCCAATGATGCCAACCAGAGAACAGGCCGCGGGGGTTATGACTATGGTAGTGCATCAGCGGATATCAACCCTGATGATATCGAATCTGTCACTGTGCTGAAAGGTGCTGCCTCTACAGCTCTTTATGGTTCCAGGGGTGCAAACGGGGTGATCCTGATCACAACTAAAAAAGGTGCCAGGGGACTCGGCATCACGGTGAATACAGGTTTTGGAATAGGTAATTATATCAAAAGCACTTTTGCTGAATACCAGCAGGAATATGGTGCCG
>JAEYUA010000105.1 GCA_023433755.1 Bacteroidota bacterium
GTGTTAAAGACAGCCTGCGCAAACTGATTGAACGCAACCAGTCCTACAAATACATTTTCAGTGATGGATTGATCCTTTCAAGTATTGCCACCGGGTCAGTGGTGTGGGGCAAGCCAGAGAATGACCGTAAAAGAAGTGTGACCAATATCGCACGATTCAGTTTTGAACCATCAGGACTGGTTGCCGGGCTGATCCGCTCCGACTTCCTCGATACCAGCCTGCACCGCTTTCTCAAACTGGACGCGGAATTTACACAAACACGTAAGATCAGGAGAACAGCCATTGCCTGGCGTGCCTTTATGGGTATTGGTTATGAACTGCCATCCCAACACAATCGCAATAACCTTTACCTGCCTTTCTTCCGCCAGTATTACGCAGGTGGACCCAATAGCATGAGAGCCTGGACAGTAAGAAAACTTGGACCCGGTTCTTCCATCAAATCTTTTGACAGAACAGAGGCACCCGACAGGTTTGGTGATATCCGGCTTGAAGCCAACATTGAATACCGGTATCATATGGTAGATCTGCTGGGCTTTCCACTGGAAGGTGCATTGTTCACAGATATGGGTAATGTATGGTTTCTCCGGGAGAACCCTGATTTTGTGAATGGTGAATTCCGTTTCAGCCGTTTGTGGCAGGATATCGCAATTGGCGTGGGAACAGGTTTCCGTTATGATTTCGGTTTTTTGAAACTCCGTCTTGATTTCGCGTGGAAAGCCAAGGATCCCAGTCCGCAGGATGCTGATGCGCAAAACAAATGGTTCTATAAATCCCGCCTGGGTTTTGGTGATAAGAATGGCCGCCGGGGAGCGCAGTTCCAGTTGGGAATAAATTATCCATTCTAAGGATCGTCATACTTAGTCGTGAGACGTCAATCGTGAGATGTGAGCACTGCTCAATCATTCACTTATAAAATATAATTACAATAAATTTGAAGCCTGTAATTTCTTCACGATTCACGATTCACGATTCCAGCCTTCGCTAAAGCTACGGCTGGCAAAGCACGTCTCACGATTTACGATTCACGATTCCCACCTGAAATTCCTCAATGCTCATCGCATCCTCCAGTTTAAAATCACCAATGCGCGTTCTCACCAGCTTGCTGAGGTAACCGCCACAACCCAGGCAGGCGCCAAAATCGTTGGCGAGGCTGCGGATGTAGGTGCCTGTTGAACAAACCACGCGGAAGTGTACCTCCGGCAATTCAATTTTAGTGAGCTCGAAAACAGAAATGGTGACAGGCCTTGGTTCAAGTTTCACATCTATTCCTCTTCTTGCCAGTTCATAAACACGCTTTCCATCTTTTTTGATGGCTGAATGAATGGGTGGTGTTTGCAGTATAGCGCCTGTAAACGGCTTTGTACATTCTAAAAGATCTTCCTTAGTAAGATGTTCAAACGGTTTATAATTGACAGGCTCACTTTCCAGGTCATAGGTTGGCGTTATAGCGCCAAGGGTAATGGTACCGGTGTATTCTTTTTCCTGCGCCATGTATTCATTGATCTTCTTGGTGAATTTACCGGTGCAGATGATCAGCAGGCCGGTGGCGAGGGGGTCAAGGGTGCCTGCGTGTCCGACTTTTTTAGTGCGGGTGAGGTAGCGCACTTTTCTTACCGCATCAAACGAGGTCCATTCGTAGGGTTTGTTGATTAAGAGGACCTTTCCTTCTTCGTAAATGTTCATTATTGCAAAGGTATGGCCTTTGGCTATTAGCCATTGGCCTTTGGCAAAGTGTACTATAGAACATAGGGTCTTTCACCGCAGAGAAAAAGAGAAAAAGGAGGTTACGCAGAGAAAGTCTGTAAGATTATTGATGTCCCAATGAAAATTGTTAAGAGATGATAAATTTAATGAACCTACTGACCGACCCTCCCGCTGTGTCAACTGAAATTTTAGCGAAGGCTGGCCTAAACGGCTATTCTTTTCCTTGCGCCTTTTTTCTTTTGCGGCTTTGCGTGAAACCAGCCAACGGCTAAAAGCCAACTGCTATATTGAAGACCTGTTCTTCAACTCCAGGTACTTATTCAAACTATTAATAGAAAGTTTATCAGGCGTCGTCAACAGGGCAATGATGCCGTGTTTCTGGAGTTCCCTCACCATGACCTGTTTTTCATACCGGAATTTTTCTGCGATGGTTTTGATATACACGTCTTCCGTAGTTTTCGCTTTATTCTCCGTTAATTGTTTCAACTCCGTATTCTCAAAAAACACCACCATCAGCAAATGATAATGCGCAAGTCGCTTCAATGAAGGCAACTCCCTTTCCAGGCTTTCCAGGGATTCAAAATTGGTGAATAATACCAGCAGGCTGCGATGGGTAATGCGGTTGCGCACCACCGAAAAAAGTTTTTCGGTATCAGGCTCGAGGAAATTAGTTTCCTGCCGGTAAAGCGCTTCCAGTATCAGGTTGATCTGCGTGGGTTTTTTATCAGCCGGCAGAAAAGCATCGATCTGTTGTCCATAAGCAATCAGCCCTGCTTTATCCTGCCGGTGAAGCGCTACATTCGAAAGTACCAGTGCTGCATTGATGGCATAATCAAGCAAAGTCATTCCTTCAAAAGGCATCTTCATCACCCTGCCTTTGTTCACAATGCAATAGATCTGCTGGCTGCGTTCATCCGTAAAATTATTCACCATCAGGTCACCCCGGCGGGCAGTGGCTTTCCAGTTGATGGTGCGGTAATCATCACCTCTTACATATTCCTTGATCTGCTCAAACTCCATACTGTGTCCCAGCTTCCGCATCCTTTTTACTCCTGTTTGCTGCAGCGTAGTGCCTGCAGCCATTAGTTGGTAGCGCCGCATCTGCACATAAGATGGATACACTTTTACATCCTGCTCCGCACTGATGCGGTAACGGCGTTTGCTGAGTTTCAACGGACCTTCCACATACACATTAATATCACCAAAAGAATATTCACCCCGCTCCTGTGGCCGTACGGTATATTCAAGCAATGACTCCTCCCGTGGACCTATCACCACCAGCCGGATCCATTCCCTTGCCTGGAACTGCATTGGAAGTTCATCTATCACACTGCATACGGCTTTGAAATCATAATGATTATGAAGATTGATCGTAATCCTGTTCTCATCCCCATTGCTAAGCCGGGGCTGAAGATCTCTTTCAGCATCGATTCCTTTTTTGATACGGTACAGCAGGAAAAAATCAGTCAATAATCCCAGCGCTGTCAATACCAGGAGTAGTTGGGCCACGCGAAAAAGAAAGGGCACAAAATAACTGAGCATAAAAAGGACAGCAACTGCCAGCAGGATGTAATACACGATCCTGTTCAGGAAAAAAGAGGTGCGGTCCCAATAGGCGAGTATCCTGTTCATCATCGTGGGATATCCATGGTTTGAATAATCTGTTTGATCACGTTGTCTTCCGAGATGCCTTCCATTTCCTTATCGGGTGAAAGAATAATGCGGTGACGCAATACCGGTGGCACCACTTCAAGAATATCTTCAGGTGTCACAAAATCACGCCCGTTGATGGCAGCCATGGCCTTGGCCGCGTTCATGATGGCAAGGGAAGCCCTGGGAGATGCACCGAGGTAAATGGATTTATGATGCCTGGTCTGGTGGGTAAGCTTTGCAATGAACTGTAATAATTTTTCTTCCACTACAATGCTTTTCACCTGCTGGCGGATGCGAATGATCTTTTCACCCTGCAACACAGGCTCTATCGCCGACAGCACATCAGCATTACCCATTTGATGGAACTGGCTAAGGATTTCGAATTCCTCCGATTCGTTCGGATAGGGAACCACTACTTTGAAAAGAAAACGGTCAAGCTGGGCTTCGGGCAAACGGTAAGTACCTTCCTGTTCAATGGGATTCTGTGTTGCCAGCACCATGAATGGCGCCGTCATCTGGTAGGTCCGGCCATCAACTGTGATCTGTT
>JAEYUA010000133.1 GCA_023433755.1 Bacteroidota bacterium
AGGTCACCCCTCTTACACAAGGCTGCCTGAGTGCGAATTCAATGATCTTTCCCGTTTCATCATCATTCACTCCTTTTTGAAGTGTCACCACCAGTGTAGTGGAAAGATTCAACTGGTTGAGGTGTTCAAGCGCTTTCATCCTGGTAGCTGTCAGGTCCTGTCCACGCAGGGTTTCCAGGGCATCCGCCTTGAAAGAATCAAACTGCAGGTAGATCTCGAAATCCGGCATATAGGAAGCCAGTTTTTTGGCAAATTCAAAATCCTTGGCGATCCTGATGCCGTTGGTATTCACCATCAGGTGCTTGATTGGTTTTTGTTTTGCGATGTCCAGGATCTCGAAAAAATCAGGGTGGATGGTTGGCTCTCCGCCACTGATCTGAACCACATCAGGCGCTCCTTCATTGGCAACTATGATGTCTAGCATCCGCTCCACTTCCTCTACTGTTCGGTGCCTGCCGTAATGAGGAGAACTCATGGCATAACAGGTAGGGCAGGAGAGGTTGCAGCGGTCAGTGATCTCCACGATCGTTAAACAGCCATGCTGCTCATGGTCAACACAGATACCGCAGTCATACGGGCAACCATAATGTGTTTTAGTATTAAAACGCTGGGGAATCTCTGAGGCCTTGTTGTAATTGCGAATGTTTTTATAGTATTCAATATCTGAAGCGATCAATACTTTCTGGAATCCATGTTCGGGACAGGTTTTGAACATGAAAACTTTTTCATCCTGGAATACGATCTTGGCATCTATACGCCTGAGGCAGGTGGTACAAAGGCTGATGGTGAAATCGTAATAGGTATAGGGGCGTTCAGGCATAAACCTTTCGTTTAATTGGTTGAATGATAAAGGGAAGATAATAGATCAAACCACCAAGACAGGCGAGTTGGATGGATGACAAATCCAGGATTACCGGGTAATGAGGTTTGATAAAATCCAGCAGGAAGCGGAATGCCAGGTAAGTGATCATAAATAGTTTGAACAATCCACCCTCTTCCATTTGTGATTTCTTATTCAAATGGTTCAGCATGATCCACAGGATTATGAGAAAGGCGATCTCATAAAGTGTAACCGGGTGCCGGGAAAGGCCATCACCCAGGTTCATTGACCAGGGGAGGTTGGAGGGGACACCGTAAGTTTCCTCAAACACACCCATTGAAAAACAACCCATGCGCCCGATGACCAGGGCCAGTATCATGGGAAAAACAAAAAGATCTCCTGAAGCCTGTTTTTCTCCAATGATTTTTTTTACCAGTTCCACCCCAAACAGCCCGCCGAGAAATCCGCCAACGACTGTCTTATTGCTATAGATATACATCAGCAGATTATCTGTCATGTTCCACTCAGGGGGTCTCTCCAGTGAACCCAGGAGTCTCGATCCAATAAGAGCGCCAAAGATGGCACCAATGATCACCCAGATCCTGGAAGATGTGGTAAAGTGATCTCCTTTCTTTTTTCTCAGGTATAAAAAATACCGGAAGCCAATTAAGAAAGCAAGTGCTTCCAGCACAGCATGGGCTGTAATAGTATAGGAGCCGATTTCAAATACAAGAGGAAAAGACATGCTTATTGTTTTACCCAGGTAAGTAAGGAAGGATAATCCATAAAGGCGACAATGCCCTGGTTTTTGCCATAATAAATTTTGAAGATGCCAGGTCTGTTTTCCAGGCTGGTATCCCGCATGGCGGAAATAATATTGGTAAAACTTCTGTTACCTATTACAAGCAAAGGATGGTCCTGCCTAGTTGTTGCCTGTTGCCCGATTATTATAGATCCAAAACCCTGGGGCATCGGTTCTGCAAGCTGTATAATATTTGAAAGAATATTTAATGAAGCAAATTTTTCCTGGCTGTTGTTCGTACTTCTTACCTGGAATTCTGCAGCGAACTGGCTGCGGCCGCTGCTGTCAGTTTCCAGTGACTGAAACCATTTTTCGGACAAACAATATAGTGGTGAGGTGAAACCTGTTTCCTGGTAGGGAATTGAATTATAGGTATTCTTCAGATTGAAAACTTCCTGGTCGTTTTGCTGGTTAAGAAACACAAGTTGTTCATTATCGGTATAGGGAAGCCATTCCAGCAATTCAGTATCAGTAAAAGCAGGACAATCAATTTTCTTACTGCACGCATCATTGCATGACCAGTAAAAAAAAGGCAGCAGGGCAAAAAACAGGAACGACAATATTCTCATAGTGCGCAGTTGGTTACAATGTAAAGCATATTCAGTTCCTTTACTGACCCGGATTCTATTAATTCCGTTGCTTGTGTGAGGCATCTCCTTTACATTGCTAAAATGGTTAGTTTTACAGCAAAAGATAACCAGCTTTTTAATGTCTAACCCCCATCTTCAAACAGGATCTGAAAATCTCTCGGCTGCGGATAAAGAATTCGAGAATGGCATCCGTCCCAAAGAGATCAGTGATTTTTCCGGCCAGCCCCAGGTAATCGAAAACCTGGTAATTTTTATAAAAGCGGCGCGGATCAGGGGAGAAGCGCTGGATCATGTATTGTTTCATGGTCCACCCGGACTGGGGAAGACAACTCTTTCGCGCATTGTTGCCAATGAACTGGGAGTGAACATCAAAGAAACTTCGGGACCGGTTATCGAAAAACCAGGTGACCTTGCCGGTTTGCTAACAGGACTTGAACCCAATGATGTATTATTTATTGATGAGATACACAGGCTGAGCACTGTTGTGGAAGAATACCTTTATTCCGCGATGGAGGATTACAAGATCGATATCATGATCGACAGCGGTCCCAATGCGCGCAGCATCCAGATCAACCTGAATCCATTTACCCTCATCGGGGCCACCACCCGTAGCGGCCTGCTCACAGCGCCTTTATTATCCAGGTTTGCGATCAAATCGAGACTGGAATATTATAACGCGGATACGCTGAAGAAAATCATCCTGCGTGCTGCCGACATACTCCAGGTAAAGATCGATGCGGAAGCAGCGGCCGAAATCGCACGCCGCAGCAGGGGTACACCACGTATCGCGAACGGGCTCTTGCGCCGGGTAAGAGATTTTGCGCAGGTGTTGAACGACGGCCTGATCGATATCGGCATTACCCAACATGCCCTGAAGGCGCTGAATGTGGATGAGCACGGACTGGATGATATGGATAACCGCATCCTCTCGGCCATCATTGAAAAATTCAAGGGCGGACCCGTGGGTATCAGTACCATTGCCACTTCGGTGGGGGAAGAAGCCGGCACTTTGGAAGAAGTGTATGAACCTTTCCTGATCCAGGAAGGATTTATCAAAAGAACACCCAGGGGAAGGGAAGCTACCCACAAGGCCTATGAACATCTGGGCAAAAAGCCCGGCTATCGCAATGAGGGTCCCAACCTGTTCAACATCTGAGTGCAGGGCCCGATTTTTTATATTTCTTTCCCGGTTGCCGTTTACAAACGGAACAATCCTGAACCAAAGGTTCATTAAAGCGACTCACTGTGGGGGATAAACGGAAAACACGGTTGGTTGAAATGCTTTAATTTTATTGATCAATTCAAAAAAACCCATTTATCATGGCAGACAAGAAAGCTAAAATATTATTATGCGAAGACGATCCGAACCTGGGAAGTGTTCTGAAGAATTACCTTGAGCTGAATGATTACGATGTGACCCTGGAAAGGGATGGCAGGCTCGGCCTTGCTGCCTTTCAAAGGGAGCAGTTTGACCTTTGCCTGCTGGATGTGATGATGCCGAATATGGATGGATTTACACTGGCTGAAGAGATCAGGGATATCAACCCGGATGTGCCTCTTTTCTTTTTGAGTGCCAAAACCATGAAGGAAGACATCATCCAGGGGTATAAACTGGGTGCAGATGATTATATCACCAAGCCCTTCGACAGCGAGGTGCTGCTTCATAAGATCAAGGCTATCCTGAAGAGGAATGAAGAACTCAACCGCGAATCAGAGAACCGCGAGTTCGACCTGGCTTCTTATCATTTCAATCCCAAACTCCGTGAGCTTTCACATGCCGGCAAGATGCAGACCCTCTCACCAAAGGAAAATGAACTGCTGAAGATGCTGGCCGAGCACATGAATGACCTGCTTCCAAGGGAACAGGCATTAAAGAGGATCTGGGGCAGTGATACCTATTTCAACGGGCGAAGTATGGACGTGTATATTGCCAAACTCCGCAAATACCTGAAGGATGATCCCAATATCGAGATCGTTAACATTCACGGGAATGGGTTCAGGCTGGTGGTACAGCCGTGAGGAAGCTACAAGCTACAAGCTACAAGACTTACAATCTGATAGTTTTCAGAATTATAAAAGTGCGAAAGCACTTTTTTTTATGAATATAAAAAGACACTCTATTCTCTAAACCGCCCTCTTGCAGCTTGCAGCTTGAAGCTTGCAGCATGCAACTCAATAACTCGTAGCTTCCAATGCAAAGCTGTAATGCTCCTGCACTCTTTCCACCAGGTCGTTGTAGTCAAAAGGCTTTTGCATGAAATCATCGGCGTGGGAAAAACTGATCATGGCGGGGTTGCAGTCATCACCTGACATCATAATAATCCGGGTATGGGCTGTTTCAGGATCGTTTTTGATCTGGTTGCAGAAGGTATAGCCGTCTTCTTCTGACAGGCAAACATCCATCAAAATGAGAACAGGCTTATGAACCTTGATCTTGAGCGTGGCTTCTTCAACTGATGAAGCCAGGATGGTTTCATAGCCCTGTCCTTTCAGGATGATCTGCACGATCTGTAGCAGGTCGCGGTTATCATCGAGTAACAGGATTTTCTTTGAATGGTACACGGTCAATTTTTTTGACCTATATCCAAATACAGTTCCAAAAATGAAAAATGGTGTAAAAATTATGTATCAATTGTTTAAATCGGCACATAAACCGAGTAAACCAATGATCTCTTTGATGAAATTCCGGTAATCAAATGGTTTGGTAAGGAAGTGAATACCCCTGGATTCAAAATATTCACGGTCTGCTTCGCTTGAAGAAGTGGTAAACACTACAACCGGAACCCGGGCCAGGTCAGGATGGTCTTTCATTTTTTCGATGGTCTTCCTGCCATTCATCCTGGGCATATTGATATCCATGATCACGAGGCAGGGTAATTTCCTGTCTTCCAGCAACCGGTACATAAATTCAAGTGCCTGCTCGCCATCATTGGCTTGTTCTATCTGGAAAGGGTGCGGCTGGGAATCAATGGCCTCCTTGATGAAAATCAGGTCATCTTCATCATCATCCACGCAAAGTACAACAGGAGAAAAAGTCATCACCAAAACTAAGGAGGGGCAGTCAGAATCAATGGCGTATTTATACGGATATATCTTCAGTTTTTACGATCAATGTTCCTTCCCTGTTTTGAATTATCATCTTTAAAAAACCTGATGTGTTGTATATTTCCTTTTTCATAAACAGCGAGTATGTCAGCAACAGAAAAGTTTCAGTCAGTCGTAAACGCAGGGTATACGTTCAAGGGAGAATCCATTAAGATTGGCAGAGCCATGCTTGGCGGGTCCGTAGTGGATAAGGCGGATGTATTACTTCCGCTCAAAACACTGAACCGCCATGGTTTGATAGCCGGTGCCACGGGTACCGGAAAAACCAAAACCCTGCAACTGATCAGCGAGGGTTTGAGCGACGCAAGCATTCCTGTTTTGTTGCTCGACATAAAAGGCGACCTGAGTGGCATTGCCCGCGCCGGCGAAGTGAATGAGAAGCTGAATGAAAGGGCCCGCCTGCTGGAGTTTAATTATGCACCTACCGGTTACCCTGTTGAACTGCTGAGTCTCAGTTCCGGCGATGGCATAAGGCTCAGGGCAACGGTAACTGAATTTGGACCCGTTTTGCTATCCAAGATCCTGGGATTGAATGATACGCAGGGCGGCGTGGTGGCCCTTGTATTCAAGTATTGTGATGATAACCATTTGCCCCTGCTGGATCTTAAAGATTTTATCGGGGTATTGCAGTTCATTTCCAACGAAGGGAAGAAGGAACTGGAAAAAACCTATGGTAAAATCAGCACCACTTCCACCGGCACCATTCTCAGGAAGGTGATTGAACTGCAGCAGCAGGGTGCCGATCATTTTTTTGGTGAAAAAAGTTTTGAAGTGGATGATCTCATGCGCATCAGTGATGATGGCAGGGGTGTGATATCCATTTTAAGGGTGACCGATATGCAGGACAGGCCCAAACTGTTTTCCACTTTCATGCTGCAATTGCTGGCCGAACTGTATGCAAGCTGCCCGGAAGAAGGTGATATGGACAAACCCAAGCTGGTCCTTTTTATTGATGAAGCCCACCTGATTTTTAATGAAGCGTCGGAGGCCCTGCTGCAACAGGTGGAAACGATTGTAAAGCTGATCCGCTCCAAGGGTATTGGAGTGTTCTTCTGCACACAAAATCCAATGGATGTTCCGGCATCAGTATTATCACAGCTTGGTCTAAAGGTGCAGCATGCCCTCAGGGCATTCACGGCCGCCGATAGAAAAACCATAACCAAAACGGCGGAAAATTATCCTGAAACAGAATTCTATAAAGTATCAGAAGATCTTACCAAACTGGGTATTGGAGAAGCATTCGTGACCATGCTCAATGAAAAAGGAATTCCTACCCCACTGGTGCATGTAATGATGGTGCCGCCCAAGAGCCGCATGGATGTTTTAACTGACCAGGAAGTGAAGGAGATCATGAACCAGTCAAAACTTTCATCCAAATACAACCGGGAAATCGACAGTCACAGTGCCTACGAAATTCTCAACGAAAAATTGAAGGAAGCAGAAGCAAGGGAAGAAGAGAAGGAAGAAAAGGATGTAAAGGAAAAACCCGGCCGCGCAAAAAAAGAAGAAACTGTTTTTGACAATCCCGTGGTAAGGCAGGCCGGCAGAACAGCCGCATCCATTCTCACTCGCTCTTTATTAGGTGTGCTGGGATTGGGAGGTACAACGAGGAGGAGGAAGACGAAGAGCTGGTTCTGAAAGGCTATTGGCTGATGGCCATTGGCCATTGGCTAGAGACCTCAATTCTGCGCATTCTCATGCGGTAAAAGAAATAGCCATTCTTTTGTTCACGCAGTGTCGGGAGGCAGCCAACAGCCAACAGCCAATGGCCAATGGCTAATACTAACAGCAATTTCCACAATTCAAGCTTTCTTATTATGGATTTTATAGAGGGGTGAGTCTATACAACATGACATTAGTTAATTGGCTGGTTGTTTATTTATTTTTATTTCATATAGCATCCTGTAAACAACGGCCAGAACCGAAAACCCTCAATATTCCGGCGCTCAGTATTTCCCACGCCGCTGCTCAGGAACCCAAGGAGGTATACAGAACTATTCATGTTTTTGTTGCCTTGTGTGATAATCTATACCAGGGGATTGTACCTGTTCCAGTATCAATTGGCAATGGCCAGGATCCGGCAAATAATCTCTACTGGGGCTGTAGTTATGGTATCAAAACTTATTTTTCAAGAAAGTCCGGTGATTGGGAGCGGGTAACCATCCGCAAGGATACAGGGATGATCCTGGAAACAATTTTATTCAGGCATAAAAAAGAGAAAGTACTTATGCTGGCCGAAGCATACGATGGAAAGTATATCAAACAAACAACTATTGATTTTATTAAGGCAGCCAACAATGAATTGAAAAAGTATGTCATATATAAATCTGATACGATACGGTTTGGAGACAGAGCTGACGTCATCAGTTATATCGGTCATGATGGCTTGATGGATTTTTCACTTCCCTTACCAAAAAAATCCGCAGATGATTATTCGAAGCAGGCCATTATACTTGCCTGCTACAGTAGGAATTTTTTCACTCCGCATTTAAAGAACACACGAGCAACTCCATTAGTATGGACCACTGGACTTATGGCTCCGGAAGCATATACGCTCTACGATGCATTGTCCTCATGGATCAGGAATGACTCTCAGGATAGTATCAGGTTAGCTGCCGCCGGCGCTTATAGTAAATACCAGAAGTGCAGTATGAAAGCTGCCAGGAATTTACTGGTAACAGGCTGGGAGTAGCAGCCAACGGCCAATGGCTAATGGCCACCAGCCTTTCTCACCTTCAACACCCCCATGCCATCCGCATAAACCTTATTCTCCGCCTGCAAAAAAGCAATGATCTTCCAGGCTTTTTCTTTTTTCAAACCTTTCAACGAAGCAATGAGTTCTTTTCCTGTAGAAGGTTTTTTATTTAAATGTTCTGTAATGAGCGCTGCATATTTTTTGAATTCTTCCGGTGAAATATCACTGGAGGCTGCATTGAGACAATTATCGCAGATGCCGCAGGGCCTGGCCTCCAGGTCACCAAAATAAACATTGATATAAACACTCCTGCAGGTTTTGGTTTCCGCGTAGCTGATCATTTTCTGCAGTCTTTCAATGAACAGGTTCTTCCGTTTTTCATAAGGCGCCATTTTAAAACTGAGTTCTTCCGATGGCACACGGTGCTTCTGAAAAAAGATCGTAGGTTTTTCCTGCTGTGGTGCATACTGTAGCATCCCGAAAGCAGCAATGTCTTTCAACTGTTGTTTAATCCCTGCTTCACTGCTCCTTAATTGGCGGGCTAAAAAATTTTCGGAGATCATGGCCGGATAATCCAGTATTCCTGAATAAGTGCGAAGCAGCACAGTCAGCAGCTCATGATGCTTTGGATAGCGGGCCTGGTACTCCTGCAGTCTTTCTTTTGATGTATTGAAAACGACGGTGGAAGGCGAATAATTTCTTTCATTGAAAATGATCCACCCATCCTGCTCCAGCGCTTTGAGCACATAAATGGTATCAAAGGCATTGAGTTTGAAGTTGCGGACAAAAACATCATACTGGAAATCAAATGCAGTATTGTCACCGGTATAGGAAGGGATCTGGAGAAAGTTGACAAGGGCATGGTACACTTCCCGGATCTTTTCCATACCGGGGAAGCGGCGTTCAGGTTGTTCCCGCAGTGCAGCAATATCATTTTTATCATAGAGCAGCACAGCATAGGATTTTTTTCCGTCGCGGCCGGCACGCCCCGCTTCCTGGTAATAATTCTCAAGGCAGTCCGGCATATCGGCATGAACAACCAGCCGCACATCAGGTTTGTCAATGCCCATGCCAAACGCATTGGTGCATACCATCACTCTTACTTTATTATCAATCCAGTCTTTCTGCCTTTGATTGCGGTCTTCCTGCGACAGGCCTGCATGGTAATTACTGGCTGACAGGCCGTGCATCTGCAGCAGGTCCATGATCTCCGTGGTTCTTCTCCTGCTTTTACAATACACAATAGCAGTACCGGGAACCTTTGAAATGATCTCTACCAACCGGTTCATTTTGGAAGTGGTGTTGAAAACACTGTAAGAAAGATTTTTCCTTTCGAATGACTGGCGGAATACCTGTTCGTTTTTGAATTCCAGTTTCTCACAAATATCTTTTTGAACTTCCGCGGTAGCGGAGGCGGTTAGCGCCAGTACGGGCACGCCGGGAAGTTCTTCCCTCAATGCGGCAATGCGGAGATACGAGGGACGGAAATCATAACCCCATTGGGAGATGCAATGCGCTTCATCAATGGCGAGCAGGCTAATCTGAAGCGCCGGCAGGTATTCTTTAAAAAGGGAAGTTTCAAGGCGTTCCGGTGAAACATATAAAAATTTGAAGTACTCATGCCTTGCATTTTCCAGGGACCTGATTACATCCGCTCTTGACATGCCGCTATGAATGAGCAGCGCGGGTATGTTTCTTTTTTTAAGATTGTCAACCTGGTCCTTCATCAGCGCAATGAGCGGTGAAACCACAATACAGATTCCATCCATGGCCAGTGCTGGAACCTGGAAACAGACAGATTTGCCGCCGCCTGTAGGCAGAATGGCCAGGGTATCCACACCCGAAAGCACTGAATTAATAATGTCTTCCTGCATGGGCCGGAAGGCATCATGGCCCCAGTATTTCTTCAATATGTATTTAAGATCATGCAAGTTTTTTAATGGCTGATGCCATCCTTACAATGTTACAACTGATCGATCAATTGGTAACAGGAAGAACACAGTTTTACGATGGGTTCCGTTTGCAAGCTGGTAGCGAATCCCACTTCCACCAGTATTTCTGCGGCAGCCTCGATGATCACAAGACTGTCTTTGGCCCTGCCCAGGAATTTCCTTCTTTTTTTCTTTTTTAAAAACACACCCTGCGCCACGTTGAGGTGTACGTTTAATGCGGCGGTCCTGATATAACGCGAGAAATTGGTTTTTTCTTCCGCGGGCAGGTCATGTGTAAGCGCATAGCAGGCGATCACCAGTTTTTTGGACTGTTCATAAATCTCAAGACTTCTGAAAGATCTGTTCATTTACAGTACCTGCTATTTTCCACGAATTACCTAAATAAATATGTCATCCGTACAAAACTTCCGGGGAAGGGAAGGTCTGCGCTATTATTGATCAACTTTTTTCACAAATAACCTTACGGAGTTGATGCCCAGCACCACATCGCTAAGGCCCATGATGAGCGCCCCATAAGTAGGTCCGTAAGTGCCCAGTAAACCCACCGCAGCTACAGGAATGGCAACAATATTATATGCAAAAGCCCAGAAAAGATTTTGTTTGATGGTGATATAAGTGTGTTTGCCCAGTCCAAGTGCCAATGGTAATTTTTTGAGACCGCTGTTCATCAGCACCACCTGAGCGCTTTGCATGGCAAGCTGTGAAGCCTCGCTCATGGAAATACCAATGGTGGCCTTTGCAAGTGCCGGCGCATCATTAATGCCATCACCTATCATCACAGTAGGCTGTTCCCTGGTGAGCGCTTCCACCTTTTCTAATTTCTGTTCAGGGCTCTGTTCCGCTATCACTTCTTCTATGCCCAACTGGCCGGCAAGCTGTTGGGTTTTATGAAGGCGGTCACCACTCAATAAAATCGTTTTGATATTTTTTGATTTCAGGAAATCAACGATAGCCTTTGATTCGGGTCTTAATTCATCTGCCAGGTCCACCCACCCAATCAGCTCTTTGTTGCGGATCACATATACATTATGACTTTCATCGCTGGTATATCCAGCGGCCATTTTATAAGAACCGAGGGCGTATTCATTGCCTTCCATGTCGGTAGCCAACATACCTTCTCCCTTCACCTCTTCAATTTTTTTCCAGCGGATGGGCTGTTTGTCGGGCCAGGCTGCCACGATGCTTTTCGCCAGCGGGTGGTTTGAATATTTTTCAAGGGAGTAAACAATCTTCCTGAAACTGGCTTCATCTACCTGCTTATGTTCAAATGCGGAAATGGTAAATTTTCCAGTGGTAAGTGTTCCTGTTTTATCAAAAACCACCTGCCTGATATCTTTAAACAGTTCAAGGCTTTTGGCATTGCGGTAAAGGATGCCATTTCTTGCTCCCCTGCCCAACCCGACCGCTATGGCAGCGGGGGTAGCCAGGCCCATGGCACAGGGACAGGCAATCACCAGCACAGCAATACTCCTGTTCAACGCGGGAGCGAAAGATTCGAGTACGAACCAGTTTACCAGGAGTGTAACCAGGGCAATGGCCAGCACCAGTGGAACAAAAACAGCGCTGATCCTGTCGGCCAGTTGCTGTACCGGTGGTTTTTCACCCTGTGCTTTTTTTACCAGGTTCAGGATGCCGGATAAAACCGTATCAGCACCCACAGCAGTCACCTGGGCCTTGATATTTCCATCTTCCACAATACTCCCACCAATGATATGGTCCTTTGCTTTTTTGGGAAGCGGCACACTCTCGCCGGTGAGCAGGGCTTCATTTACAAGCGCTTCGCCCCACAATATTTTACAATCGGCCGGCACCTGTTCACCCGTTCGTACCAGTACCAGGTCACCTACTTTCAACTGGCTGTTATCAATGGGGAATACCTGCTCTTTATGATCACCATCAAAAGCGATCATATTGGCCATGACCTTTTGCGATTTTACAAGCGCTTTTAAAGAACGCTGCGTGGATTGTACAGACGCATGTTCCAGGAACTCGCCGAAAAAAACCAGCGTGATGATGGTGGCGGCGGATTCAAAGAACAGGTAAGTCTCGCCCATGATCATCAGGGCAATGCTGTAAAAAAATGCCGATGTAGCGCCAATGGTGATCAGCACATCCATATTGGGCATTCCATTTCTCAGGCTTTTATAGGCAGATGGTGCGAAATACATCATACCTACAATAAATACAGGAACACAAAGCGCCAGTTGCACCCAGGCATTCATGAGCCAGTGAATGTGCAGTCCGGGTATCATGTGCAACATCAGCACCAGTGTGAAGGGAAGGCAGAACCAGAAACGCTGGATATGAGTTGAAAGAAATTTTTTTCGGGTAACCTCGGTTTCTCCTGAACCAACTTTATAGCCCAGTGATTCCACACCTTTAATCAATTGTTCCTTTGGCACGTCCACGATCTCGAAAGCCACATCTCCGTCAATCGGGTTCACGGTAACATTGGAGGCGCCTTGTTTCTGCAGGTATTTGTTAATCGTTAAGGCACAGTTGGCGCAATGCATGCCTTCCACCTTCCATTGAATCTTTTCCATTTCCGCTTCTTTTCAGATTTCCACTGGCAAAGTTATCCATCATGCAGGGGAGTTGCTGGGCTATCTTTTCAACTTCGTTGCAAACATGTGAGCATCTGCGGTAGTAAGTAATGGCCTTTCGTGGATTTATGTTTTAGGTTTGCAGCATGGAATTCAAAGTTTCACTGGATCAACTAACAGTGTTCGCTCAGGATTTTTGGGATTATGTGAAGGCGCAGAAGGTTTTTGCATTTCATGGTGAGATGGGCGCGGGAAAAACCACCATGATCCTGGCGCTTTGCGAAAAACTGGGAACGGGTGAACATGGATCAAGCCCTACATTTTCCATTATTAATGAATATGGATACAGCAAAGAAGGTGAACAAAAAACTATCTATCATATAGACCTGTACCGTCTTAGGGATGAAGCAGAAGTGATACAGGCCGGTGTGGAAGACTGCGTGTTCAGCGGTGAGATATGTTTTGTGGAATGGCCGGAAAAAGCACCCGGTTTATTTGATCTGAACACGGTTCATGTTTATATCGAAATTCTATCTGAAAATGAGAGGCTGGTACATGTGAAATTGCCTTCAGCAGCCTGAGTTTGGAATAACAGTCGTAATTTGTATCCTCATTTGATAAACCCTGTATGGCGCAGCAAAAACCGTTTGTCAGCACTTCTTTCTCCTACGAAACTTTAGAGGAAACCCTTGATGTGAAACCGAAAGGCGCGCAGCTCCATATTGGCATACCCAAAGAGATTGCCTTCCAGGAGAACCGCATTGCACTTACGCCGGATGCGGTAAGTGTGCTGGTGAGCAATGGCCATGAGGTGACCATAGAGCATAATGCCGGTGAGGCCGCGCATTTTGGCGACAGGGATTACAGTGAAGCAGGAGCAAGAATCGTTTACAACAGGGAAGAAGTTTACAAAGCGCCGATCCTGGTAAAGAGCGCACCGGTGGTGGAAGAAGAACTGCCTTTGCTCCAGCTCAACCAGATGATTGTTTCTCCCATCCATCTCAGTGTGCTGAAAGCCGAACTGCTGCAGAAAATGATGGATAAAAGAATTACCGCCATTTCCTTTGAAAACCTGAAAGACGATAGCGGCACTTACCCGATCGTTCGCAGCATGAGCGAGATCGCGGGCAGCGCCGTGATGCTGATAGCAGCCCAGTACCTCAGCTCAGCCAACCATGGCAAAGGGGTTTTGCTGGGAGGAATTTCCGGCATTGCGCCTACGAAGGTCATCATCATTGGTGCCGGCATCGTGGGTGAGTACGCGGCACGTGCTGCCCTTGCACTGGGTGCTTCGGTTAAGGTTTTTGATAACAGTGTTTACCGCCTGAAACGGCTTCAGAATAATATCGGGCACCGCCTCTGGACCTCAGTGATAGAGCCGAGGATGCTGGCCAAACAATTAAAGACCTGTGAAGTGGCTGTTGGCGCGCTTGGGTCAGAAAGCGGCCGTACACCAATTGTGGTTACAGAAGAAATGGTGAGCAGTATGCGTACAGGCAGCGTGGTGATAGATGTAAGCATCGACCGCGGCGGTTGTTTTGAAACCTCAGAGATCACTACGCATGAAAGTCCCATCTACCTGAAGTATGGAGTGATCCATTATTGCGTTCCCAATATTCCATCAGGATTTGCCAGGACTGCCTCACAGGCTATCAGTAATGTATTGATGCCTCTTTTGCTGGAAGCCGGTGATGATGGTGGTTTTGAAAGAATGGTCTGGCACCAGATTCACCTGCGAAGTGGAATTTATATGTTCAAGGGTGCACTTACCAATTTTTACCTGAGCGAAAGATTCAATTTGAAATATACGGATCTGAACCTCCTGATCGCAAGCCAGCGATAAATAGCAGGCGGTACCGCTTATTTAACTGAAAGATTTGAGGATTTTACCAACTAATATCTACTTCCTTAATGCCTGCAACGGATGAAGGATTTTTTTCAACGATTCAGGCGAATCACATACAGCACGTCCTATCTTCCCGAGATCGACGGGCTCCGTTTCCTCGCTATTTTTTCCGTGGTGGTCATCCTGCATATCACCCATTATATTGATGAAAAATTTTATGGCAATGCCCTGGTGCCTGATGGGTACTGGAAAAATTTTGTGATGGAAGGGGGCAGTGGTGTAGCACTGTTTTTTGTGATCAGCGGCTTTATCCTGAGCCTTCCTTTTGCCCGCTGGAGACTGCAGAACGGTGAGCCGGTTAAACTTGGAAAATATTTTTTGCGAAGGCTTACGAGACTCGAACCTCCTTATATCATTGCATTACTGCTTTTATTTATTGGACATGTGTGGGTGCTGAAACAATTCAGTTTTTCCGAACTGCTTCCGCACCTGCTGGCTTCCCTGGTTTACCTGCATTATTTCATTTATGATTATATCCCACTGGTATTGCCTGTGGCCTGGTCACTGGAAGTGGAAGTGCAGTTTTACATCCTGGGACCTCTGTTCTTTCTTGTGTTTCTGATCAGGTCACGCTGGCTCCGCTGGTCTCTGCAGTTGTTCGTGATTTTAGTGAGTTCGGTTTACTGGTATGGTCATTGGGGTGAAGTGCACCTGCTGGTTTACCTGCATCATTTTCTTATTGGCATTTTACTGGCCGACTTTTATACCTGCGGCGTTTCATTGTTCAGGAATAAAACCCTTGCAGCGGTAACAGGAATCATTTCTTTATTGGGGTTTCTTTTTGTGCCCACCATACATTCCGCCCCGGGCACTGCCATCAAAATGATCTGCATGTTCCTGCTGGTTCATTCTGTGCTGGTGAATGGGATGATGAAAAAAATATTCACGCTAAACGCATTTGTCATCATAGGTGGTATGTGTTATTCTTTTTATCTCCTGCACTATGCTATTGTATCTGCAGTGGGCTATGTAATCCTCCGGGCAGGAAATCAATATCCTCCATCATATTCCCTTCTCATTGGAATATTGATGGTCCTTTGTGTTCTTCTCATCTCTTCCCTCTATTTTTTATGGGTTGAAAAACCTTTTATGAAGAAGATCGGGCTGAAACGGTTCAAAAAAGTTTAGGCGATCCTTGCCGCCGGTTTGTAATTGTGAATGGAAAGTATTTCAGTACAGAAACTGTATTCCACAGGGTCGTTGCTGCAAACCATTACCAGTCGTTCTTTGCAGTAATCCTGCACAAGCTGGTGGTAAAGATCTATGCCCTGCTGGTCAAGATTGCTGCAGGGTTCATCGAGGAGGATCACTTCAGCGTTTGAAAAAATGGCCTGTGCAAGTTTCACTCTTTGTTTCATGCCGGAAGAATACAGGCGGATCTGTTTTGTAGCCGCAGCCTCCAGCCCGATGATCCGGATAATCTCGGCCGGTGAAAGCTCGTGAAGAAAGGGTTTGAACTGGTGGTGAAATTCCAGGAATTCTGCCAGCGACATTTCTTCGATTACATCCAGGTAAGGTGCCGAGAAAGAGATATGTGAAAACATTTTTTCAGGAGAAACCATTCCGTTGGCATCAAAGAATTCCATCTTTCCCTCGCTAAGCTGCAGCATGCCACCGATGCATTGCAACAGTGTTGATTTGCCGGATCCGTTGGCGCCCGTGATAGCATAAGCGGTGCCTGAAGCAAAACTGAGGTCGGCAGCACGGAAGATCCATTCACGGTTGAACCGCTTACCAGCCCCCGTCAGCTCAATCCTCATCGATCTCGTTTTTGGAAAATCTTTTGATCACCCCGATCTTGGAATCCTGGATGAACTGGATAATTTCATTCTTAATCTCGCTGTCGGGCACTTTTTCCTTTACCAGGTTAATGCCTGAAGTTGTGCTGTGATTGCCTACAAAAAGAAGATGGTAGATCTGCGAGATGGCTTCGATCTGGTGATGAGGAAAATTGCGCCGGTGCAATCCCACCACGTTGATGCCCATATAGCTGATGGGTTCACGTGCAGCTTTTACAAAAGGCGGTACATCTTTACGTATGGCGCTTTGTCCGCCCACATAAGCATGCTTGCCGATACGGGTGAACTGCTGCACGCCGCAAAGTCCGCCGATGATGGCATAATCGCCCACTTCCACATGCCCCGCAAGCTGAACACCGTTGGCAAGGATCACATGATCGCCAACAATACAGTCATGTGCCACGTGGGAGTAAGCCATGAGCAGGCAGTGGCTGCCGATAGCTGTTTTGAATTTATCCTTTGTACCGCGGTTAACGGTAACACATTCCCTTATAGTGGTATGATCGCCTATCTCAACAAAAGTTTCTTCTCCCATGAATTTCAGATCCTGTGGAATGGCGCCGATCACACTGCCCGGGTAGATCCTGCAGGATTTCCCAATGCGGCTGTAAGGCATTACCACGGCGTGCGACATTATATGACTATCGTCGCCTATCACAACATTTTCATGGATCACCGCGAAAGGTTCAACAGTTACATTGTTGCCAAGCTTTGCACCGGGATGAATGGAAGCCAAAGGGGAGATCATGGTTTCACTTTAGGTTTCTTTACAATTTGAGCTACTAAATCAGCTTCAGCAACAATTTTATCGCCGACAAAAATAGTTCCTTTCATTTCACAAATGCCACGGCGCACAGGGTTCATCAATTCCATTTTCAGGATCATGGTATCTCCCGGCACTACTTTATTCTTGAATTTGCAGTTATCTATTTTTAAAAAATACGTATCATAATCGTGATCAGGATCATCAGGAATGGTGAGGATACCGCCGCATTGCGCCAGGGCTTCTACCTGCAGTACGCCCGGCATTACTGTATTCCCCGGGAAGTGTCCCTGGAAGAACT
>JAEYUA010000150.1 GCA_023433755.1 Bacteroidota bacterium
AACAGATAACCATCTACCTAACATCGGATCATAAATCCTCTGTCCATAATCATATTGACTACCGGTTCCTTTAACTTCATCATCTTTTTCTTTACCGTTGAAGCCATATTTATAATTATTTTGATCAAAATTAGTTCGGTTAGGCATTAACATCCCAAAGGAAGGGTAGTTATATTAAATATACTTTTACCTGCTGTTTATAAAATTTAGTGTGCCAAAACATTATGAAATCATAAAACCGGGAAGTAAGTTCAATAATATTTGGAAAGAGTTTACCTAGCTCCTTGGTATTTGAAATGATGATTTTTAAGGCATGGTCTTATTTCATTTAAAGCACTTTAATTTCTATGCCTCTAATTGAGATATTATGAATAATCCTACCATTTTCAAAAAGTTGGAAAGGTGAAGTGATTTTTATAGTATGGGTCAAACAATCATGTGAATAGAATACATAAATATATTCGTTATCATGAATACTAAACGCTTTATTAACTTCAGGATATTTTGAATATAAGTCATCCAAACTCAATCCTAAGTTAGGTCCTCCAAAACCGATTGAATTCAATTCCTCATTAACAGTGTTAATCCAAAAAACTGTAAACTTTGGATTAGTTGGCTTTAAAAACAAAGTCCCAAATCCATTATCTTTCTCAACTGGTCCAATATCCTCTATAATCTGTAAAATATTATTTCTGTATCTCAATAAATAATCTATTAAAGCGCTTAGATCTTCCATAATTATTATGGTTGTTTGATTTGTGTTGTTTTGACTTTTGTTTGAAACAATTGAGTTTCACCTCCTTTCACAACAATTGATTTTCCAGGCACAGTCCATGTATCAATCATATCTGCTGCTGTACTTTTCAAAAATTTTGTAACCTCATCTAAAATCGAAAGAACTTTAATACGACCCTCTAAACTTACTCCAAGCTTAGTAGGGTCAGCACCAGGCAGAGTAAAGTAATTTCCTGGGATTAATTTTCCTGTTGATTTATCCACCTTGAGCCATTGTTCTACTACAGTGCCCTTTTTGAGAACAATGTCATCAACCTTTGAAGTTAATTCAATTCCTTTTAGCTCTCGGATAGCTGTAGCTTCGTCATATCCGGCTGATTTATAAAAGTTTTTAGCAAAATTGAAGCTATTAGTGGCTCGTTTGATAATTTCACCAGAAGTGTATGCTCCAATACCTAAAATTTTTCCTGTTCCCCAAGAAATTGCTGCATCCGCAAGAGCACCTCGCGTTCTTTCTTTCTGGGCTTCTTGGCCTTCCAAAGTTTTTGCTCTATTATGCTCATATGAATTAGCTAGTTGCGTTCCAGTGTAAAGTGTTACTAATGTTCTAGTAACGTTTCCGCCTGTAAGCCAATCTATTGGTCCTAAAAGCATTCCACCAACAACGCTCATTCCTATCAAGTTATTTTTAGCAATTATTGCCTCAGCATTTTTAGGATTTGTCTTGCGCAACTTTGCTTCGTAATCTCTATTATCCATATTGGCCTTGGCTACAGACCATACTTCTTCTAATCCATCCAAATCAATATCAACTATAGGTTTATTACCTGCAAATTTATATGATGAATACCAGGGAAATGTAGATGATAGAGGATCCATACTCAAAAATCTACCTACCCTCGGATCATAAACCCTCATCCCATAGTCCTGCTGGTTACCCTCTCCAATTACTTCATTGTCATTTTCCTTCCCATTGAACCCATACTTATACAGCCCGGAAGCAGCATATTTCCGTCCAGGCATCAGCATCCCAAAGGAAGGATATCAACCAAGGAGCCAGGTAAACCCTTTCCAAACATTATTAAACTATGCTTATTCGGTTTCTGAATTCCTAATGCTTTGACACCTAAATTTTATAAACAGAATGGGGAAGTATATTTAATATGACTACCCTTCCTTTGGGATGTTGATGCCGGGAAGGCGGTTTTCGGAAGAAAACCAATACAGGTATGGCTTCAATGGAAAGGAAAATGAAAATGATGTAAAAGGTGAAGGGAATCAACAGGATTATGGAATGAGAATTTATGATCCAAGAGTAGGGAAGTTTTTAAGTGTGGATCCCTTAACTAAAGACTATTCTCATTATACGCCCTATTCATATGCCGGTAACAAACCTATCAAATTCATTGATTTAGATGGTTTAGAAGAAAGTAAGAGTTTATTTGAATATGACTTTAGAGATTTGATGAATGTTTTCAATAGCAAGCAAACGGGATATAAGGCAACTATGAAAGGCGAAGGTCCCATTGGTGGTTTCATGAAAAAAACGAATGAAACAATTAACCCCTTATATCTTGGATATAAGTATGGCTGGGAAGTTTGGAATGGTAAGGATTTTGAAACTAATACACCAAAATCACGGGTGGATGCAGCTTCCGAAGCTGGAATCGAAACTATATTTATACTTGCTGGTGGGAAAATCTTGATGGTTAGAAGTACCTACACCCTAGAAATGCAAATGCTAAAGAATCAAACTGCAATGGGTCAAGGTTCTAAATCTACCATACAAAAAGAAGCACAGAGAGCAACAAGTAACTCTGTAAATGGAACTGTAGAATTACCGAACCCATTTCCAAGATTTACTAGGTTTGAAACAAAGTATAAAGAACATTCTACAACATTTGGCACAAGTGGAAATTTATCAAAAACTGCTTATTATGATAGAGCTATCAAACTTGCTGACTCTGAGATAGGAGGTGATATATTGGGATTTACATCACAAGGAAATACTACCTTCAAATTAAATAAAAAAACTGGCGAATTTATTGTCATCAATCCTGACGGAAAAATTAGTTCTTTTTATCGTCGTGTAGCTGACCCTATAAAATACTTGAATTATCAGAAGGAAAAATATGGAATTAAAACAAATTAATAGTTTCGGGAAAGCTAGATGTAGTTGCTGCGGATACTTTACCATTAGTAATGTTGCAGATACTTGTCCCGTGTGCTATTGGGAAGAAAATATTTATCAAGAAGAAAATAAAAATGATGAGGACGCCCCAAACTATATTTCATTGATAAAAGCACAAATAAATTTTAGGCTATATGGTGCAAAGAAAGAAGAGTTCAAGGATTGCACAAGAAAACCATATAACAATGAAAGAAGTGAGTAGCCTTTATTTATGACTCAATTTGAGTGTACATGTAAGCTCCCTCAATCTTTGGCCAGTTGAAGGTTATAGTTAATACTTGTTGGATTATTACTTTAAACTTTGAATTATGAAAAAGCGATTTACAGAGAGTCAAATTGTGGCAGCCATCAAGAAGCATGAGGTAGGTGTTAGCGTTAAAGAGATCTGCCGGGAAATCGGCATCAGCGATGTTACATTTTATAACTGGAGGGCTAAATAGGGCAGTATGGAAGCCAGTGGTGTAGCCCGCATGAAGGAGTTGAAGAAAGAAAATGCTGAGTTGAAGAAGATGTTTGCTGAAGCCAGTATTGAGATCAGGGCCATGAAGAACTTTATTGAAAAAAAGTTGTAACGCCCCGGGAAAAACGGGAATCTGTTGAATATTTTGTTTGTGATGAACAGCTTAGTAAGCGTAAGGCGTGCAAACTGGTAGGACTACCCCAAACCACCTATCAGTATAAGAGAAATCACAAAAATGATAATGAGGTCCAGCAGGAATTGACCAGGCTTACCACCAGACATGCAGCCATTGGGTTTGGTCATGTTGTTACCGTCTCTCGAACAGAGGCCATAGGTGTAATCACAAAAGAATTTACCGCGTTTATACAGAGATGAAACTGAACATCAGAAGACTGGCAAAGAAACGCTTACCAGAAAGGATAAAGCAGCCCCTGAGCGTACCGGCTGCACCCAACCAGGTATGGAGTATTGATTGTATGAGTGATAGCCTAACCGATGGCAGAAAGTTCCGGCTGCTGAATATCATTGATGATTATAACCGCGAATCACTGGCAATCGAAGTGGATACTTCGCTGCCTTCTCTGAGAGTGATCAGAATACTTGACAGGTTGATAGCTGAAAGAGGCTGTCCTGCAAGCATCAGATGTGATAATGGCCCTGAGTTCATCAGCCATAAGCTCGAAGAGTGGTGAAGTCACGAGAGCCGCCAGATCAACCTACTGTTCATCCAACCAGGTAGACCCATGCAAAATGCCTTTATTGAAAGAAAGAATGGAAGCATAAGACGCTAACTGCTGAATGCTTACCTGTTTAGCAGTCTTTCAGAAGTTCGGATAATGAGTGAGGAATGGAGAGAGGACTACAATAACGAAAGACCTCACAAATCCCTGGGCTACCAATCTCCATTGAAGTACGCTGAGCTACGAGAAAACCTGACAGCTTTATCCACACCGGCAAGCGAAGCATCAAATAAGTTTGAAACGCAGCCGGTAGTGGATAAAGCGGATGAATAAAACAAAATTATATTTGAAAACCCTAACTAACAACTGGCACTAAAAAAGGGGGAGCTTACACCCATAGTGGCCGTTACTGTTACGGTAAAAACACCAATGCAAACTTTGAAGAATCTCTTAACTGGGCCAAACAAAAACTGCTGAACCAGTTAGGTCCAGAAGCCTATTTTTTTTAATCCTAACCTTTTTGAATACTAAAAAGAAAAATCCTCAACAGTCGGATCAACTACTAGCTATTACACATTATAATTTTTTGAAATTCACTTAGAAATCCAAAATTTATAATTAATCTCGTTATAATTATTCCAATTTTCCTCAAGGGTAGCAAAAATTTCATTTGGATTTACTAGTTCTTTCATTTCTGGACCTTCCAATAATTTTAAACTATTGTTAGCAAAAAGATATTTCAACATTTTGATAGCGTTGAAAAAATCATTTTTTGTTGGATGATTAGTAAACCCAGAAAATTCTCTAATAATATCATTCAATGGAATATAATCCACATCAAGATCATTTAATATCCTATCTGATATAACTTTTGAATTGTCCATTAAAATTTGATATTTTTTATAGGAATACCATTTATATTTATATCTATTGCACCAGAACTGCCTAATTTTTTTGAAGCCTCACTAACAATATTTCGTACTCCAAATCCTCCACCATTGGGTAATTCATACCACATTCCAGGGTAGTTTGGTTTAGGAGTGAGTTTAGCACCAGAAATTATAAGCCTGTTTACAATGCATTCAGCCTCTTCTTTTGTTACAGTTCTAATTAGAGGATTATCTGCTATTACTTGTCCTATTACTTTACCCCCTGGTATAAGTATTCCGGAGGCCGTTTCAACAAGAGCATTTGTTCCTTCTGTTGCTACAATATTTGTGGACTTTTTTGTTAGAAGTTTTTTTACAACATGACCAGTTCCTTTTATCGCATACTTAGCTGCTTTTTCACCCGCTAGCCATTCAGCTGCACCCCAAAACGATCCATCCCCAACTCCTTTAGACCGCATATAATCCTTAGCCTGAATATACAAACTTCCACCAGTTTTCAAGGACATCTGCCATTTAACTTTGCCAAAGACATTTCCTACATCTTGATTTGGTGAGTCAATCTCAAAAGTTCCATCTGCATTTAAAACAATACCAGTTTGACCACTCTCCCCTTGTACAGTTCGATTTCTATTTTCTTCAGGGATTTTCCACCAATCTTTAAGATCAAAAAAAGCGGTACTTTCCTTATCCTTTTCTAATACATATTTATAATCAACATTATCCCCATTTTGCCTCCTGTACCAATCTCCTTTTGGCGCACTTTTATCTTCTGAATTAGCTGGTTCTAGACCATCTAGGTCAATAAATTTGATTGGGATATTTCCTGCAAATTGATAAGGTGTATACCATGGATAATCATAAGTTAAGGGGTCCACACTCAAAAACTTTCCAAGTCTTGGATCGTAAATTCTAAATCCATAATCCTGCTGGCTTCCTTCAATCTCTTTAATCTCATTGTCATTTTCCTTCCCATTGAAGCCATACCTGTATAATTCATTTGCATAATATTTTCTCCTAGGCATCAGCATCCCAAAGGAAGGTTATCAAATACCAATTAACTAGGTAAGCCCTTTCCAAACATTATTTGGCTATGCTTAGCGGTTTTATGACGTCGCAATTTTTTACAGCTAAATTTTATAACAGCTGTGGAAAGTATATTTAATAAAACTACCATTCCTTTGGGATGTTGATGCCGGGAAGAAAGTTTTCAGATAATAACCAATACAGGTATGGGTTCAATGGGAAGGAAAATGATAATGAAATTAAAGGAGAGGGTAATCAGCAGGATTATGGGATGCGCATTTATGATCCCCGGATTGGAAAGTTTTTATCCGTAGATCCAATAGATGAGCAATACCCGCAGTTAACTCCTTATCAATTTTCATCAAACAGACCACTTGATGGAATAGATTTAGATGGACTGGAATATGTAAAACGTATTCATACTGTAAATTCAAAGGGCAAAATTATTGCAACAGAGGATAAAATATATTATTTAATGGATGATCAAACTTTAAGAGCTCATGGTGGTACTACAAAAGGTCCTTACAATTCAGCAGGGTATGGCCCTGAAGGAATTGGAATCAAACATGAATATTACAGGGAAAATGGTCAAGAATACAAAAAACCTGTATGGGAATTACGCCAAAATTCTGCATTAAGCTCAGCATCTGCTCATGGTCTGTATTCTGGAAATGGATCAATAACTTATACTGGTGGATTTTATGGAGAAAATGATTATGATTTTACATGGGATCCTATTGACCAATCGGATGCAATTGCCAAAAAGCATGATATGGATTATGACAAAATCGGCGTATACGATGTTGTAGAAGATAGTCGTTCTCTTTCTGCTGATTTAGAGATGGTTAGAGCAACATCTAAATTTTTAAAATCAATTCCACAAAGAATAGCAAGTGGAGAGCGTGTGGTTGGTGAAACTATTGTTTCAGCAACGAGTCAGAATGTTTTCATAGGAATCTTAGCTGATTATAAGGACTGGAAGCAAAAATACATGAGGGAAAAGAGGCTGGATCCAAATAATAAAGAGGACAATCAAAAAATATCTTTGGATAGTTGGAAGGTTATGCTGGCTTTTGTTAGATCAAAACAAGGTAGTTTTTACAAACTGGGTATTTTACTCACAACAAAGTCCCAAACAAGTGATAACAGTAATGAAAGTAAAAAGGTTAAAAAAGCAGGAGGGGCAGGAGGTCCTTGGTAATTTTGTGCAATATTAATATTTGAGAATCAATTTCAATCTATATGATAAAGATTAATTATTCAATTTATGCATATTCATTTATTTTTCTTTTTTCAATGTTTTCTTGTAGCCCAAAAGTAACAATTACAAATAGCTACATTTTTAATTCTGCATGGAAAGATGGTGGATATCAAGGCTTTCAAATAGCCAAGATCTCCTTGAATGATAGCACAATAAATGTTTCAAATGACTTCAATAAATATTTATTAAAGGATCATACTATTGACTCCAGTTTTTGCTTTGGATTGGTTTCGAAATCACGCACAATTACAACAATTAGAAAGACTAAAATCTATTTTAACAAGTCAGACAAAGATGATGAATGGTTTAATTGTATGAATAATGATGATAGAAGAGAACAGATAGGACTACTTTCAAATCAAACTTGGTTTAAGATTACTGGTTTGGGTGGGACTGCAACTTATTTTATTTACATTGATAAAAGCGGCAGGTCTCATGTCTTTGCTTTAGGCCCATCAAATTGGTAATTATGTACGAGCCTCCTCTTTTACCTTGTAATACATTGCATCCAGCCATACAATGAATTACCGGTCCTCTAAAGGGCGCTGTTGCTATTCTTTAACTAAAGAAATAACCTTATTGTAATTGTGCTCAGTGTGGTATCGGAGTTCTCTGTATCATAAGTCTTTTTTTTATATGCGCGCTGATATTGAGAAGGCTGGTACCAAATCCATATAAACTGTGTGAACATAGACTAAGGTTGACAAGTCATAAAGATAATTTTTTTCCTAACCCTCCCTTTTATGTGAAGAGGGATGAGGAAAGAAATTAAGTATAAAGAGTCATTTTTTCTTTAAGCACTTCATATGGTGTTAACCCTTTAAGAGCTGCATTTGGACGATAGTTATTGTAGAAATTTTCCCACTCCTGAAGTTTAGCGGCAATATCGATATCGTCAATTGTCAATATATTCTACCAGTTGATAAAATTTCGTTTGATCCGTGATTTGAAAACCCTAACTAACAGCTGGCACTAAAAAATGGGGAGTATTATACTGGCAGGACAACACCGTTCAGCTATCAACCTGACAAGCACCCTGATTACACTCAAAGAAGGTAGTGAGGTATCTACCTTAATTAAAATTGTTTGTATCTCGTTTCTAATTTCCTTAAGAGTAAGTCTCAGACAACAAATGGATATCATTACACCTAATAACACCGTTATTAGGATTCCATATACTAACGATTGCTGTATAAATATCCTTTAAGGCCGTTTTATCTGTTAAATGTTCATGTCTTTCATTCTTGCCAATATTTAGTGTTACGCTGTTGGGTATTAATTTATGGTAACAACCACATGTGACTGATAAAACATGAGCCTTACTAAAATCCTTGCCAGACTTTAAATGAACAGTGTATCCCAAATCCTCATTTAAAATTCCGTCATCATTGTAATTCAGACTCGCAGCTAATAGATTTATGATTGCATTCTTGGATAAAATAATAGGCTCTACAGGTTGCCCTTTCTTAGGCTTTTCTGTTTTGTACCAATATTGAAAACTGCTATCGACTTTTTGTAAAAAAGCAAACATATTATGAAGTTTTTCTGTACATACTTCTAAGCTTTCTTTTCTCGCTCCCCAATATGCGCCTATAAAAAAACTGTGTTTCATTATGAGAGTTTGTAAGTTAGAATAAATATTTATCATCATGGCACCTGTCCTATTGAAGGTGTATGACGCACGCTAATACCAGTTATTCCCTTGTCTTTGAATAACTGCTGTACTATAGTTGCTGCAGCCTCCTCTGCAAAATGCCATTCAATGCTTGCTCCATTTGCAGCTTTGATTTGACGTTGTGCTTGCTTTAATAAAGGATCCTGGGCCCATCCTTTTTCTAGTAAAAATGCGTATTTCCCTTTTGCATCTACCAAGCCTCCATTAACCACCCCATCAAATCTAACACCATTATATAAAAAATCTTGTCCTTCTCTACCAGTTATTTGTTTTTGATAATTATTTGAAAAAGAAGAACGTCCAGATTGATTCTCTATAATCCAAGAACCTGAACTACCCCCTTTTACATTCGCAATGCCAATTACTGTAATGACAGCCTCAACACCTCCTAAGCTCTCCAATGTCATTTGATTATCTGGTGCCTTCAAATCTCTATCAACTAAATCGGACATTGCTTTTATCCACCAGATACCCGTCGAAAACGGCATAGTCCAATCATTGTATTGATTAATATATGCATCATCGTCAGACTCTTTTCCAGGAATAACATTTTGTGTATAATCATAATTTGCAGATGGCAACAACCCACCTTCTGAAATTTCTTCATATATAGTTTTCCCTTGGATAAATCTGCCATCGGGAAGTGCATAGTATACTTCAGTTCCTGCATATTTTTTTCCATCCCCTATAGGCAATCCGGTAGCAGTAACATTTATGTAATGAATCTTTTTATTGATGTCAACAGAGGTCTGTTTAATTTTCGGAGCCCCATCATCATAAAATCCATCAAGCCAATGAACAACTATCTTTTTCTCTGCTCCATCCAAGTCTATGCACCTAATTACATCATTCATGGCAAACGCATAAGGTGTCATCATAGGATAACTTTTCATAAGGGGGTCGACACTCAAAAATTTACCCAATCTAGAATCGTATATCCTCAGCCCATAATCCTGTTGACTTCCCTCAACGTTTTTTACCTCATTATCATTTTCTTTTCCATTGAAGCCATACCTGTGTTGCTTATCATCTGAAAATTTTCTACCAGGCATCAGCATCCCAAAGGGAGGGTAACAAATTATGGTTATCTACCCAGGATTTTATAAAACTAAGTGCTACAGAAATTGTCAAACCCTTTTAACATTTCACTGGGTAAATTTTCCTCCCTTCCTGCATCAAAGAAGTATGAGAGCCGAGATCTTCATATTGATTTTTATCGTTGCCAGCATCCTGCTGATGTACCGGAACCGGGAACTGAACCGCTGATCATTCAATGCGCAGTTCAACATCGCCACCAACCGGATGGGCCGTGCAGGTTAGCACCAGGCCTTGTTCCAGTTCCGCTGTTGTCAACACTTCATTATAAGAATGCCATACTGATCCTGAAACTTTCTTGGCAACGCAATTGCCGCATCTGCCCGCTTCGCAACTGTATGGTAAACTGATACCCATTTTCTGGGCGGCTTTTAAAATAGAGCCAGGGTAAACTACAGGTATCCTGTATTGATCATCCCCATAATTTACAATTGCTATTCTTGCTTTATTGTCTGGCGGACTAACCGGAACAATGGTCCTGGGAATCACGAAATTCTCTTTTCGTATCTGCAAAGGATCGATCCCTTCCTGCTGCAGTACATAAGTGCACATGCGCATGTAGGACTCCGGTCCGCATATATAAAACAGGATATCTTTAGTTTCACAAACGCGGTACTGATCCACCAGCTTCATGAGCAGATCGCTGTATAATCTTGCCTTTAACAGGTCCGGCGAATTGCTGAATAAAAAATCAACTTTGAAACTGCCCGGAAATTTTTGTTCAAGATCCCGGATCTCTTCCAGGAAGATAGTTTTGGATGGTGATGCATTACTGTAGATCAGAACGACATGGAGTTGCGGATGCCCGTATAGAATGGTTTTAAGCAGTGAAAATACCGGGGTGATGCCACTGCCTGCCGCGAATAAAAACACCTGCCTGGTGGTTGAAAGATCTGGTGGCAGCACAAACAATCCGCCGGCACCGGTACTGATCACTTCATCACCCGGCTGGATGGTATCTATAAAATACCTGGAGAATAAACCATTGGGTACTCTTTTAATGCCTACTGTAAGCGGTTCATTTAAAATGGGAGAAGAAGTAATGGAATAGGATCTTCTGACTTCCTCGCCATTTACAGTCTTTACAAATGTGAGGTATTGCCCGGCTTTGTATGGGATAGGTGTTGCTGATGAAAAGCTGAAGGTCTTGAAACCGGGGACTAATTCTTTGATTGCGGTGACAGTGAGTTTTTTGTATAATCCCGGTGTAGACATGATTGAAATTCGGGAATTTGAAGAGAAAAAACTTTCCATTAAGAAAGTTTCTTTTACCGCAGAGAAAACCAGCCTTCGCTAAAGCTTGTGCCTCCGCTAAAGCTTCAGCGACACGCGGATGGCTGGCAAAGGGAGAAAAAGAGATGGCGCAGAGGAGGTCAATCTTGGTGCCCTTCTTTCTTGGCGGTAAAAAAAATCAAACAACCACCCCTTCCAAATCATAATCGTAAGCGCGGGTGATATTGACCTGGTAAAAATTACCGGGGATTAATTTTTCGGCTGACTGGATGATGACTTCATTATCCACCTCAACACTATCGAATTCCGTACGGCCTAAATAACGGCCGGCTTCCTTTTTATCAACCAGTACTCTTAATGTCTGTCCCACTTTTTCCTGGTTCTTTTCATAACTGATCTCCTGCTGTACAGCCATGATGTCTTCCGCTCTTCTTTGTTTTTCATCGGCGGGAACATCATCCGCTAATCCATGCGCGGTGGTATTCTCTTCGTGTGAATAGGTAAAGATCCCTACCCTGTCGAATCTTTGTCTTTCCAGGAAACCTTTCAGTTCCTCCACGTCATCAAGAGTTTCTCCGGGAAATCCAGTAATAAGGGTTGTACGGAGACAGATACCGGGAACGGCCTGTCTTACATTTTGTACCAGGTCTTCCATTTCCTGCCTGGTAATATTGCGGCGCATGGCTTTCAGCATATTGTCGGCTGCATGCTGCAAGGGCATATCGATATACTTGCAGATATTCTCCCGATCACGCATCACGTCCAAAATTTCCATGGGGAATTTATGCGGGTAAGCATAGTGTAAACGTATCCATTCAATACCCGGCACATCGCTTAACCTTTTAAGTAAATCTGCCAGCATTCTTTTTTTATAAAGATCTAGCCCGTAATAAGTGAGTTCCTGTGCAATGAGCAGGATTTCCTTCACGCCTCTCCTGGCCAGTTGCTCCGCTTCCTTCACCAGGTCTTCCATGGTCCGGCTTACATGCTGCCCGCGCATGAGCGGAATGGCACAAAAAGAACAGGTGCGGTTACAGCCTTCGGAAATTTTTAAATAAGCATAATGCTGGGGTGTGGCCAGAAGCCTTTCTCCCAGTAATTCTGATTTATAATCGGCTTCAAATTTTTTAAGGATCAGGGGCAGCTCCATCGTACCAAACCAGGCATCCACTTCAGGGATATTCTGTTCCAGGTCATCGCGGTAACGCTGGCTCAGGCAACCGGTCACATAAACCTTATCCAGCTTTCCTTTTTGTTTGAGATTGACCTGGGCCAGGATCGTATTGACTGATTCTTCCTTGGCTTTGTCAATGAACCCGCAGGTATTTACGATCACGATATTGTGATCCTTCTTTCCACTCTCGTGCACCACTTCAATATCATTGGCCATAAGCTGGCCACTCAGCACTTCGCTGTCTACCATGTTCTTGCTGCAGCCCAGGGTAATAATATTGACCTTGTCCTTTTTTAGCGTTCTTGCTTTCATGCGGGTCGCAAAGGTACAATTCTCCCTGCCCAATCCTGTTTAGGATTTGATAAACTATCTTCGGCACGCTGCAGTCTTTATGAAAATTTCTACCGGGATAACTGACTCCAAAAAGCAAAATCGTGTGCAGGCCTTGTTCCTGTTGATGGTGACCCTGTTCATCAGGTTGCCATTTTTCACGAAAGACTATATCGACCGGGACGAAAGCACGTTTATCCTGATGGGCCAGAGCATAGCCGATGGCCACCTGCCCTATGTGCACTTGTGGGACCTGAAGCCGCCGCTTCTGTTTTACATATTTGGCCTGATTGAAACCCTGTTTCCCTATACTATTGAAGCCATCCGGCTGGCAGGTGTTGTGGTTGTATTCGCCTCGGCCCTGGTGATCAAAAAGATCTTGGAGTCCGGGGGATTGAACAATTCCTTCTGGATCGCCCTGGCCTTTGTGATGCTGGGCAGTGAATTCGGCAACCTCCAGGGACTGATGTCAGAACACCTGGCGGTATTTTTCCTGCTGCCCGGACTGTATTTGTTCCAGCAAGGCCGGATGGTCCATTACTGGCTAGCTGGGATTTTTTTCGGTGCTGCCCTTCTTTGCAAACTCAGTTTTGCGCATGGACTGGTGCTGATGGTGGTCGCACACCTTGTTTTTAACTGGAAGCGACAATCGCTGACCAGGCACGCGGTTAACCAGTCCTTACTGGGTATAGGTGTGTTGATCCCTTTTATCCTGATCGCCCTGCCCTACTGGTACCAGGGTCACATCCAACTATTTATTGATTCGGTATTCCGTGCACCGCTGGAATACGCGGGTGCAGCAGCGATGAGCATGGGTGAAAAGATTAGCCGGACCTGGTGGGTGATCCTGCTGGCACTGATCATTATAGCCTGGGCATGGAAAAGAAGAAGCCGTGAGTCAACAGAACTCCTGCTTTACAGCATGGCCCTTACTGCCGGAACGGTCTATACTTTTTTTTCCAGCGGTATTGTGAACGGGCATTACCTGGTCCTCATCTATCCTTTCCTTTTAATGATGCTGATCGGCACCCTTCCATCATATCAAAAGATCCGGTATGGCTGGGTTAGCCTGGTGGTGGTTTTCCTGAGTTTTGAAAGCCTGGCTGAATATTACAAGGTTGGAAAAAGCCTGGTGAATAACGGGCATCCTTATTATAGCAATACCTACGTCATAATCGACGAACTCAAAAAACAGGGACTGTCAGGGGAAAAGATCTTTTTCGTGGACTACCACATTGGGTACTGGATGCTGAAAACCTACCCGTTGACCAAAAGCACGACCCATCCTTCCAATATTGACAGGGCTTTTTTGTTCAAATATTTCGGCGGCAAAAATTCGGGTACAGGGGAATTGAAGTACCTGCTGGATACGGTCCGGCCGGCAGTGATCGTGAGCCGCACCCCTTCGATGGGATTTATCCGGAATGAAATGCAGACAAGGGCATATTTCGACAGCGTGGTTGCTAATGAATTTGAACCTGTTTATATACGCCAGGAAAAACAGGTTTATGTGTGGAAGCGGAAATGAGGTACAATGAAAACTCCTAATCTTGTTCGTTTTTTTACCGCCAAGGGAAGAAGGACGCCAAGGATGCGCTAAGAAATTCCTTTATTTCTCCAGGCTGAACAGGCTGTCAACAAACTCATGTTTGTCGAACACCAGCAGGTCTTCCATTTTTTCTCCCACACCAATAAACTTCACCGGGATCTTGAACTGGTTGGCAATAGCGAGTACTACACCGCCCTTGGCCGTTCCATCCAATTTTGTGATTGCCAGCGCAGTTACATCGGTTGTTGCAGTAAAATGTTTAGCCTGCTCCAGTGCATTCTGTCCCGTTGAACCATCTAGTACCAGGAGCACTTCGTGGGGTGCGCCAGGGATCATTTTTTGAACGCTTCTGCGAATCTTGCCCAGTTCATCCATCAGGTGGGCCTTGTTATGGAGACGCCCGGCCGTATCGATCAACACTACTTCAGATCCGCGTGAGATCGCGCTTTGAACGGTATCGTAGGCAACGGCTGCGGGATCAGAGCCCATGGCCTGTTTTACGATCGGCACACCGGTCCGGTCTGACCAGATGGTAAGCTGGTCAACCGCAGCAGCACGAAAAGTGTCCGCAGCGCCAAGCAAAACCGATTTGCCTGCTTTTTTGAAGTTATAAGCCAGCTTACCGATGGTGGTGGTTTTGCCCACCCCGTTCACGCCTACCACCAATACCACGTATGGTTTTGTGGGCAGGTCGGAATGGAAATCGTAGCTGTTGGAGTTGGGAGCATCCACCAGGATCCCTTCAATTTCTTCTTGCAGTATCCTGTTTAGTTCACTGGTGTTCAAATATTTATCCTTCGACACCCGCTTTTCGATCCGGTCAATTATGGCAACCGTGGTATCGATTCCCACATCAGCGGTGACCAGGGCTTCTTCCAATTGGTCCAGGACTTCTTCATCTACTGTACTCTTGCCGGCAATGGCTTTGGACACCTTGGAAAAGAAGTTTTCCTTAGTTTTCTGGAGACCCTCATCCAGGCTTTCCTTTTCTTTTTTTCCGAATAGCTTATTAAAAAATCCCATGTTTAGTTTGATTTAATCCGGCCTTCCTGGTCTGTCCTGGCTGCCCTGGTGGTACTATTCAAAATTAAAAGAATCGGCTGAACACAGTGATTATAACCTCGGAGGTTACCCCGGAGGTGCCAGCGGACCCTTCCACCCTTGCTAAAAATATCTATCCAGACCTTAATGTTAACCTCTGGCCGACCTCGGAGGTTACCTCGGAGGTTGTTCTTCCCACACCAAAATGACAAAAGCCATTCCGCGGCAAGCGAAACAGCTTTTGAAAACTTAATAACCCAATTTATTTCTGAGCAAGAAAATCCTTCACCTTATCCTTGTGAATGATGGCTTCCTTGAAAGTATAGGCACCTGTTTTAGGACTGCGAACGGCTTTCACTACTTTGCTCCAGTTCTTTGCTTCGGCTGCCGCCCTGGCGTCTTTGGTTTTGATGGCGGTTTTTGCTGCTTTTGCCATAATACTGATTTGATAATTTGATAATGAGATTTGATGCGGAGGTCCCAGACCTCATCACCTTATTTAATTTCTTTGTGAACAGTCACTTTTTTCAGGTTTGGATTGAATTTCTTCAATTCCATACGCTCAGGATTGTTCTTTTTGTTCTTGGTAGTGATATAACGGCTTGTACCCGGCACATCAGTGGTTTTCTGCTCTGTGCATTCCAAGATGACCTGTACCCGGTTTCCTTTCTTTGCCATTGTCTTTAATTGATAATTGTTGATTGAGATGTTGTGATCAAATGGTCACACCACCGGATTTGCGTTTAAATATGCTGCCCCTGCGCCCTCAGTTCCTTTACCACGGACATCAGACCATTCTTATCGATGGTACGGATACCGTCAGCGGACAATTTCAGGGTGATCCATTTGTTCTCTTCAGCTAAAAAGAACTTCTTTGTTTGTAAGTTCGGTAAGAAACGACGCTTGGTCTTGATATTAGAGTGGGAAACCTTGTTTCCACCCACCGGAACCTTACCTGTAACCTGACATACTCGAGCCATGACTTGGAAAATTTTGGAGTGCAAATGTATGGGAAAACTGCCAAAGAAACAGATTGCCAGGCGGAAATTTTACCCTTTAGGCAAATATTAGCAATAATTTTGGGCTGGAATGCAATCAACCTCGAGCAACTGGTCCATCCCGATTACAAAACCGGCATCGGTTTCAATGATCTCTCGTCCTGACACTTCTTCCATTTTCACGATATGACCTCTTAGCTCGGTCACCGCACCCTGCACATCCCTGAACCGGATCTGGCAGACCTTTTTGAGGTCCATTTGTTTTTCGAGATAGTGTTTAAGTTCCATGAGGGCAAATGTACAGAATAGCTTCAAGCTGCAAGCTTCAAGCTGCAAGACCTTATTCATACAGTTATCCGATGATTCGATCATTGTTTATTGGAGGTATTTCCTGAAATTGAACGACCCTTCTCGCAGCTCGTAGCTAGAAGCTAGAAGCTTTATTGACATGTCGCCCCGCTGGGGCTCGGAGGTTAATTTTCGTTGTTAGGCTTTTGCTATTGATATAACGCCCCGCTGGGGCTTGGCTTCTGTGTTTTGTCTCTATCAGTTACCCTAAAATTCCCAGGAAAATGATTAAAAAAACAATTGCATATCCGCATAAGGTCTTGCAGCTTGAAGCTTGAAGCTTGCAGCTTCGCCTTTGCCATCCCCTCATTTTGCCCTAGCTTCGTGCCCACTTAAAATCTTATCATTCATGGCATACGATGTAGTCGTTATTGGTTCGGGTCCTGGTGGATATGTTGCCGCCATCCGTGCCTCACAGTTAGGATTGAAAACAGCGATCATTGAAAGGGAAAGTCTCGGCGGTATCTGCCTCAACTGGGGTTGTATCCCCACCAAGGCCCTCCTGAAAAGCGCCCAGGTATATGAATATATCAAACATGCAAAGGATTTCGGGATCGAAGCAACCGGACAGCATGATTTCGGTGCCGTAGTAAAACGCAGCCGTGGTGTGGCCGATAAAATGAGCAAAGGTGTGCAGTTCCTCATGCGCAAGAACAAGATAGACGTGGTGAACGGCTTTGGTAAAGTAGTGGGCAAAGGAAAGATCGAAGTAACCGGTGCTGATAACAATAAACAAACCGTCGAAGGCAAACATATCATCATCGCAACGGGTGGCCGCAGCCGCCAGTTGCCTGCCATGCCCATCGATGGCAAAAAGATCATTGGCTATCGCGAAGCCATGTCTCTCCCCTCCCAGCCTAAATCCATGATCGTGGTGGGTAGTGGAGCGATCGGTGTTGAATTCGGGTACTTCTACAACAGCATGGGCACCAAGGTGACCATCGTTGAATTCATGCCGAGGATCGTTCCGGTGGAAGATGAAGACATCTCCAAAGAGCTGGAAAAGAATTTCAAAAAACAAGGTATTGATATCATGACCTCCTCCGAAGTAACCAAAGTGGATACATCCGGAAATGGAGTGAAAGCAACGATCAAGACTGCTAATGGCGAACAAACCCTGGAAGCGGATGTATTATTGAGCGCTGTTGGTGTTTCTGCCAATATCGAAAACCTGGGTCTTGAACAACTGGGTATCAAAACCGAAAAAGGTCTGATCACGGTTGATAAATTCTACCTGACCTCTGTTCCCGGTTTCTATGCCATAGGTGACTGTGTTCCCGGCCAGGCCCTGGCACACGTGGCTTCCAAAGAAGCCATCATCTGCGTGGAGCAGATCGCCCATACAGAGAAAAAATACAATCACCAGCCCGAGCCTCTCGATTATGGCAATGTGCCTGGTTGCACCTATTGCTCTCCCGAGATCGCATCAGTGGGACTTACTGAAAAGAAAGCCAAAGAACTGGGCTATGAGATCAAAGTGGGCAAGTTTCCTTTGAGCGCTTCAGGTAAAGCATCCGCTGCAGGTCATGGTGAGGGTTTTGTAAAGGTGATCTTTGATGCCAAGTACGGCGAATGGCTGGGCACACACATGATCGGTTATAACGTTACCGAACTGATCGCGGAAACGGTTGTTGCCCGCAAACTGGAAACAACCTACCACGAAGTGCTCAACAGCATTCACCCCCATCCCACCATCAGTGAAAGCATCAAGGATGCCATTGAAGTGGCTTATGGTGAAGCGATCCATCTTTAATAACCTTTTCCAAAATAACAGAGGCTGCCCGGCAGCCTTTTTTTTATGCCTTGTGGCGTGATTTTTTAAGCTGCTAACTAGTAGCTACTAGCTACTAGCTGCTAGACTCCGACTTCAAAATTTCTATAAGAAATTAAAGTTTTCATTTGAGAAAAAGGCAAGGCCGGGGAGGCGGGAAGGACGGAAAGCAAACCTTGAGTAGTGTATATTATGAAAATGGTGTTGTGGGTCCGCACTAAAGGCCAATGGCCAAAAGCCATCAGCCAAAAGCCGACCTCCTCTCTGCGGTAAAAAAAATAAAATACTTTGACAACCTACATTATGAAAAATTACCTTCTGCCCCTCTTCCTGCTTTGCATGCTCAGCA
>JAEYUA010000177.1 GCA_023433755.1 Bacteroidota bacterium
ATGATGATCCGGTATGAACTCGATAAAAATGGAAAAAAAATCAAAAACGAAACCGCAGTTTTGAAAGACGATCATTCCTTTGCGCAGCCCACTACGCTTTCAAAAGCAGGAAATTTTGTTTATATACTGGCCAATTCCCACCTGGGTGTTTTCAATGAAAACAACCAGTCAGTAAAAGGAAGGGAAAAGGAATTTAAAGCCCTCACGGTGATCCGTTATAAATGGAAAGACTAAGGGTACTTGAACTGGTTGGCTGCTTTGCGGTATTTTTGCCCATTCCTGATTCAAATGAAAAGGAATTAAAAGGAGCATCGAGCAATGAATGAACCCAAAAGATACCTGGTCACATCCGCCCTTCCCTATGCCAACGGGCAAAAACATATCGGCCACCTGGCAGGAGCCTATATTCCTGCCGACATCTATGTACGTTACCTGCGTGCCCGTAAAAAAGACGTGGTGTTTGTTTGCGGCAGCGACGAACATGGAACCGCTATTCCCATCCAGGCCATGAAGGAAGGCACCACTCCCCGTGAGATCATTGACAAGTATCATGTGATCATGAAGGAGAATTTCGAAGACCTTTCAATTTCTTTTGATGTTTACGACCGTACTTCCAACCCGCTTCATCATGAAACAGCCAGTGAATTCTTCACCTACCTGAACGACCGTGGTGCGCTGGAGATCAATGAAAGCGAACAATATTTTGATGAGGAGGCACAAACATTTCTTGCGGACCGTTATATCAAAGGCACTTGTCCCAACTGCGGATTTGACGGAGCCTTTGGTGACCAGTGCGAAAAATGCGGCACTGCACTGAGCCCGGATGAATTAATAAATCCTGTGAGTACTTTAAGTGGCAAACCACCTGTAAAAAAACTTACAAAGCACTGGTACCTGCCGCTCAACCGGCATGAGGACTGGCTGCGCAACTGGATATTGAACCAGCACCAGAACGACTGGAAAGCCAATGTACTCGGGCAGTGCAAGAGCTGGATCGACAGCGGCCTGCAACCCAGGGCTGTCACCCGTGACCTCGACTGGGGTGTACCTGTTCCACTGAAAGAAGCGGAAGGCAAAGTATTGTATGTATGGTTTGATGCGCCAATCGGGTATATCAGTGCCACGCGGCAATGGGCACTCGAAAATGGCAAGGATTGGGAGCCCTACTGGAAGGACAGGGATACCAAACTTGTTCATTTTATTGGGAAGGATAACATCGTGTTTCACTGCATCATCTTTCCTGTGATGCTGCACCTGCATGGTTTTAATGTGCCTGATAATGTACCCGCCAATGAATTCATGAACCTGGAGGGTGATAAGATGAGTACCAGCCGCAACTGGAAACTCGACATGCAGGATTATATTGATGACTTCATCAAAAAAGATAATGGCGGACCCCAGCTTGCTGATGCGTTGCGTTATTATCTAACTACCATATTACCTGAAACAAAGGATAGCGAATTTACCTGGAAAGGATTCCAGGATGCAGTGAACAGTGAACTGGTAGCCATATTCGGCAATTATGTGAACAGGACCTTTGTGCTGATGCACAAACTCACGGGAGGAAAAGTTCCCAAGTTCCATAACGATCTTATTGATGAAAAGGATAAGGCTATCATCACCGCCATCCATGAGGCCAAAGAAAAAATCCAGGGACTTTTGGAAGAATATAAATTCAGGGATGCATTGTTTACGGTGATCGACCTGTCGAGAACCGGAAATAAATACATGCAGGAAAAAGAACCCTGGATCCTCGCCAAAAAAATGGAAGCAGAGAAAGACAACCAGGATGCGGCTCATCACCTGCAGGCATCCATTGATAATTGTCTTCACATCTGCCTGCAGCTATGTGCTAACCTGGCCATCTTCATTAATCCTTTCCTTCCTAATACCGCCAGAAAAATGATCCACCAGATGAAAGTAGTGGACAAGATGCTGGACTGGGAAAATGGAGGAAGCATGAAACTGCTCAGCGTGGGATACAGTCTTCGTGCGCCTGAATTGCTGTTCCGGAAAATTGAAGATGCTGAAGTACAATACCAGGTAGAAAAATTGAAGTCAGGACTTGAAAAATCACGCATGCAACAGGAAAAAGAAAAATCTGAAAATACCCCGGCACCGGCAACGGAGCCATTGAAATCTGAAATTGTTTATGATGATTTTGGGAAGCTGGACCTCCGCATAGCCACGGTAACGGCAGCGGAAAAAGTTGACAAAGCTGATAAATTATTAAAGCTGCAGGTTGACCTGGGATTTGAAACCCGCACTATTGTTTCCGGCATCGCACAGCATTTTGACCCGGAAACCCTGGTAGGGAAACAGGTGATCGTAGTTGCCAATCTTGCCCCCCGCAAGATGAGAGGCATCGAAAGCCAGGGTATGATACTCACTGCCGAGCAGCCTGATGGAAAACTGATCCTGGTGAACCCGGATGCTCTCACAGAAAATGGTTCAACTGTTCGCTGACAAGGCAACTGCCAAAGGCAAAAAAACGTTTCTTCTAAAAATCCCGGAAGGATTGGCGACACTGCATGTCACCTAACAGGCCATGCCTGGGTGATGATGATCAAACGGACACAGAGCCATTTTTGCCATACGGGGAGGACAGCTTTATAGAATATTTTGGGAAAGATTACCAGTGCGTATGCACTGAAGTTGAAAGAGTCTGATAGCTTTGAACCTGCAACAGCAAAAAATGAAAAAAAGAACACTGATCGTTTTGCTCATCCTGCTGGCAGTGGCAGCAGGTGCTTACATCATTTACAGCAAGTATGAACAGAAAAACCCTGACCTGCAAAACAGCAAGCCTGAAATAACCATTGCAGCAATGGAACTGATCCTGGCTTTTGATAAGGACAGTGCTGCCGCCAGGATCAAATATGTTGACAAATTGCTGGAGGTAAGCGGCATGGTGATGAGTGTGGATAGTTCAGGCTCTGTAGTTTTAGGAGAAGAAGGTAATCCCTCTTCAGTAACGGTAAGCCTTGACCGCAGGCATGTGAATGATCATCTCAAACTTTCTGTGGGAAAGGAAGCGGTTCTCAAGGGCATGTGCACGGGCTACAGCAAAGCCGCGGGTGATGACCTCCTGGCCAGTCTCGGAACCACTGTTGAACTGAATTTCGCAAGTGTAGTTGAAATAAAATAGATCATTAAAACGAAAAGCATGTATCAAATGAAAGTATCCTTGGTAATCCTTATGACCCTTTTATCACTGGCAACCCTGGCCCAGGATAGGTATTTTACAAAAACCGGGAAAATTGATTTTTTCTCCAAAGCCTCACTGGAAGACATCGAAGCTAAAAATAAAACCGTGACCGCGGTGCTCGACAGTAAAACAGGAGCGGTGCAATTTGCCGTGCAGATGAAAGGATTTGAATTTGAAAAGAAACTCATGCAGCAGCACTTCAATGAAAATTATGTAGAGAGTGATAAATATCCACGCTCTGAATTCAAAGGGGCTGTTACCAATAACTCCGCGATCAATTATTCTAAAGATGGAACTTATCCTGCCACAGTAAAAGGTAAGATGACGATTCACGGGGTAACAAAAGATGTGGAAACCACAGGAAAGGTAAAAGTGAGTGGAGGAAAAGTGGAGATTGAATCAGTCTTCAATATATTATTGTCAGACTATAAGATCAGCATTCCGGCCGTGGTGAAAGACAAGATTTCGAACAGTATTAAAATTACGGTGGATTGCCAACTGGAACCTTTAAAAGGTTGATCATGTACGAGAACCAGGCTGCATGCGATAATTCAAAGTAACACCATGCAGTTGTTACCCACCATGATTAATTATCATAACATCATGAATCAGAAAGAATCTGCCGTTGTGTTAAGATTGCATTTCAATTCAACTGGTATGAATGAAAGATCCTTCCTCACTCATACAGATTTAACGGGCTTATGGCGATATATTTTTTCGGCTTTAATATTTTAAGGTCCTTCCAGCTTGGGAATGATCAACCTCGGAGGTTGCCTCCGAGGTTGGCCCTGCTTCCCACAGTATTTTTCTAGCCTGATTTTATTATCTTCGGTAAATAGTTGCATAACTAACTAATTTCCGGCTTATTCCAGAAAAAAATCAGACTATGAACAAGAGGATCATCAAAAAAGTTGCAGTACTCGGCTCCGGCGTTATGGGTTCAAGAATCGCCTGTCATTTTGCGGGCATTGGACTCCAGGTTTTATTATTGGATATCGTACCTGCTGATGCCCGGGAATCGGACAACAAAGCTGCCAGGAATAAGATCGTCAATGATTCACTGCAGGCAGCTATTAAAAGCAACCCCTCTCCTGTTTATACAAAAGATGTGGCCAGGAAAATTTCGACCGGGAATTTTGATGACAACCTGAAAGACATAGCCACCTGCGACTGGGTGATAGAAGTAGTGGTAGAAAGGCTCGATATCAAACAATCACTTTACGAAAAGCTGGAGCAATACCGCAAACCCGGCACCCTCATCACTTCCAATACTTCAGGCATTCCCATTCACCTGCTGAGTGAAGGACGCAGTGAAGATTTCAAAAAACATTTTTGCGGTACCCATTTTTTCAATCCGCCGCGCTACCTGCGTTTGCTGGAGATCATTCCCACACCTTCTACCGATCCTGAGGTCATCGATTTCCTGATGCACTACGGTGATCTTTACCTGGGTAAAACAACCGTGCTGGCCAAGGACACACCGGCTTTCATTGCCAACCGCATAGGTGTGTATGGCATGATGGCCATATTCGGACTGATCGAAAAACTGGGAATGACCATTGACGAAGTGGATGCTCTTACAGGTCCGCTGATCGGGCGACCCAAATCCGCCACCTTCCGCACGGCTGATGTGGTAGGCATTGACACGCTTGTAAAAGTGGCTAAAGGCGTGTATGATCATTGTCCTGCTGATGAACAGAGAAACGCTTTCGCCATACCTGCCTGGCTGGATAAACTGGTAGAGCAAAAATGGCTGGGCGATAAAACCGGCCAAGGTTTTTTCAAAAAAACCAAAGGCAGCGGTGGTGAAAAAGAAATACATACACTGGATCTCAAAACCCTTCAATACCAGCCGAGGCAAAAACCAAAATTTGCTTCTGTAGATGCAGCTAAGGGCGTGGATGACCTGCGGCAGCGTTTGAAAATGCTGGTGGCAGCACCAGACAAAGCCGGTGACTTCCTCCGCCAGTTCCATTATGGTTTGTTTTCTTATATCTCTCACCGGATTCCCGAGATCAGCGATGAAGTTTACCGTATTGATGATGCTATGATGGCCGGATTTGGCTGGGAGATCGGTGCCTTTGAAAGCTGGGACATTCTTGGTGTAAAGAAAACCACGGAAGCCATGAAGGGGGCAGGATATGCAGTTGCACCCTGGGTAGATGAAATGCTGGCCGCCGGTCATACCCATTTTTACAAGATCGAAAATGGCAGATCACTGGCTTACGATCCCTCTTCCAAATCATATAAACCGGTTGCAGGCAGTGATGCGTTTATCGTAATGAGCAATTACCAGGATAAGACTGTTTGGAAGAACGGAAGCTGCAGGGTATATGATATTGGTGATGATGTGCTGGGTCTCCAGTGGAGCACCAAAATGAATTCCATTGGTGGTGATGTGCTCGCGGGCATCAATAAAGCGATTGAACTGGCAGAAAAAAATTATAAAGGCCTTGTGATCGCCAATGAAGGCCTGAATTTCAGCGCCGGCGCCAATGTGGGCATGATCTTCATGCTTGCCATTGACCAGGAATATGATGAACTGGATATGGCCATCCGTCTTTTCCAGAATGCAATGATGAGAGCACGATATTCTTCCATCCCGGTGGTTGTGGCTCCTCACGGACTGGCCCTGGGCGGAGCCTGTGAACTTTCACTACACAGCGACAAGGTTTGTGCAGCCGCAGAAACCTATACCGGTCTTGTGGAACTGGGTGTGGGACTTATACCCGGAGGTGGAGGTACCAAGGAATTTGTAGTAAGAGCATCTGCCGAAATGCATGAAGGTGAACCGGAGACCATCACACTCAAAAACCGATTCCTGACTATTGCAACGGCAAAGGTGGCCACATCCGGACCTGAAGCATTTGAACTGGGCATTTACAGGAAAGGACTGGATGAAATTGTAATGAACCAGAACCGCAGGATTACTGAAGCAAAAAGATCCGTTATAGAAATGTATGAAAGTGGTTATGTTACCCCTGTCCAGAAGAAAGATGTAAAAGTACTGGGCCGCACTGCACTCGGGGCTTTGTATGCTGGTATCCACGGTATGCATAGCGCTGGATATGCTACAGATCATGATGCAAAAGTTGCTAAAAAACTTGCTTATGTAATGTGTGGCGGCGACTTAAGTGAACCCACACTGGTAACTGAACAATACCTGCTGGATCTGGAGCGTGAAGCCTTTCTTTCCCTTTGTGGAGAAAAGAAAACCCTTGAAAGAATTCAAAGCGTATTGAAAAGCGGCAAGCCTGTAAGAAATTAAGGTACTGACCAGCCTGCCTTGCGCATGAATTTTGCATAAAGCTGTTTATGCCTACCAGGTTATTTTACTACCGGCTAAGAACACTCGTAAGTATCTCATTGGTTTGGGTGATTTTTGGTATGGTGTTTTTTGTGAACCTGATCCGTCCAACCAATGACCTGGGCGTAAGGGTTACCCTGGTGGAATTTGCTTTCACTTTCGGTATCATTGGCCTGGTTATAAACGCGGTGCTCATCTTTTATCTTAAGCCTGCATTCAATCACCTGCCTGCATGGCTGTCACTTATCATTAAACTGCTGCTCACCATTCTCCTGTTTTTTGTGATCGCCTTTTTCCTGGTGATGCTCTATTTCCTGTTGAACTATTCCAAGGACCTTACACAGTTCACCAACAGTTTTTTCAACAAGCTGGTGTACACCAATACGTTTTCTTCCTTCATGGTAGATATGGGTGTGATGACCCTTATCTCTATCATCCTGCTGGAAGTAACCTACAAATATGGCCCGGGCATGTTCTGGATTATGCTAAGCGGAGGTTATCATAAACCCAGGATTGAAAACAGGATTTTCATCTTCCTCGACATTAATGAATCCACTTCCATTGCTGAAGACCTGGGGCACAAAAAATATTTCAATATGCTGCGTAATTTTTTTAACGACATTACGCTGCCCATTATGGCCAACGACGGTGAGATCTACCAGTACGTGGGCGACGAGATTGTGATAAGCTGGTTCAATACGCCGGCCAATAAACTGAAGAGCCTAAAATTTATCAGGAATACCAATTATCTTATGGAAAGGCTGGGGCCCAGGTATCTCAGGAGGTATGGCGCACAGCCCCGATTTAAAGTGGGCATGCACGCAGGTGAAGTCACTGCCGGCACTATCGGCATCATCAAAAAAGACCTGGTGTATTGTGGTGATACCATGAATACAACGGCACGCATCCGCAGCATGTGCAATGAACTGGAAGAAGCCTACGTGATTTCGGAAGATTTTATGAATGATTTCGAACAGCCACCGGGTTATACCATCAGCAAGATCGGAACCATGGAATTAAAAGGAAGATCAGAACCAATTAAATTGTTTGCATTAAAACTGGAATGATGGGTGAAGCAGAACTGAACAGGAAGGAAAACACGTTGTCTATATTTTCTCATATCATCACCTATGGCAACATGGCGGATGAACCTGTAACTGAAAATATCAGGGAGGAAATAGAAAGAATGTGGAACGAACCTAACGCCAGTATCTTCATCAGCAATACCCATTACCGCGTCCGCTTCGTAATTACAGCGGAACTGAAAAAAGAAATACCGGAGCTGGAGGTTTTGCAGAATACAGATCCCAGGAATAATTATTTCCGGGTAGAGAAATTCATTCACGGCAATATCTCATTTGTTGACGGGCTGGGATGTAATACCGGGTATTTCCTTTTAGAAAACCTCTACGTTGGCTCTACCACTGCCGCTCATGAATACGGGCATACACTCGGACTTCCTCATCCTGATAACCTTGATTTCCGTGGCAAAGGAATACCCGGCATCATGTATCCCCGCGGCACCCTGGTGGATCCACCTTTTCAATACGATCCAAAGATCCGTGCAGGCTTTACCGGCGGTACCATGCATCCCATGCACAGGCGGGTAAGACAGGAAGACGTGCAAGATCTGAAACTACACAAAGTGGAATTCAGGAATAACAAGGCCATTGTTGGTGAATTCACCAATATCTATCATTGGGATCATGGTGAACATGGCTCCACTGATGTCAGGAAACCGCCAGTTTCCGGATAGCAGCATCAATATCCGGATATTCAAATTGATAACCAGCATTCATGATCCTGTCAGCACTCACCGTTGCGCTTTTCAGAACTTCGATGCTCATTTCACCCAGGCCGATTTTAAGAAATATCGCAGGCACCGGTAATTGAATATGTTTGGGAGCGAGATGACGTGCCAGGCTTTTCATCAGCTCTTTGTTGCTCACTGGCTGGGGGGCCACTGCATTATAAACACCATTCATAGATGTATTCCTTAGCGCAGTCAGGATCATGCCGGTGGCATCATCTATATGCAGCCAGCTCACTACCTGCTTTCCATTGCCCAGTACCGCAGACACACCAAAACCCAGGGGCTTCCGGAAAGCTTCATAGGCTCCTCCGGTTGTACTGAGCAGGATCCCGAACCGAAAAACAACAAGTCTTTTATCAAGCTGCTCAACAGGACGGATCGCTCCTTCCCATTGCTGCACCAGCGTACCTAAATAATCATTGTTAGGTGCAGCATCTTCCCTGAACGGATTAGCATTGGGAATGGAAGGATCAGGACCATAATAACCAATGGCTGAAGCACTCACAAAGGTTTTAACTTTGTTAGGGATATCGCGAAGACTTTTAACCAGCAGTTCTCCTGTTTTTACGCGGCTGTCGCGAAATATTTTTTTTCTTTTTTCCGTCCACCTTCCTTCAGCAAGATTGGCGCCGGCCAGGTGCACAATATGATCCGCTTCCTTTATAGCTTCTTCCTCTATAAAACCTCTCTCCGCATCCCAGGCTGCATACCGGGTATTTCCTTCAGTAGGTCTTTTTTTACGGGTCAGGATGATCACTTCGTATCCTTCTTCCAGCAACCTATTGGTAAGCGCTGTTCCCAGCATGCCGGTTCCGCCGGTTATCAGTACCTTTTCCATAAACACAAAGAAACTAAAAAGAAGATTGGCACCGCCAAAACAGGCATTGGTATAAAATAGATTGCGGGGACAATACCCATGCCTTATCTTCAAAACCAATTTCAAAACCAACGCTTATGAGTGCAGTACTCCAACTCCAGAACATCAGCAAATCATATGGCCGTATCAGGGCCCTGAACAATGTTTCCTTTGAAGTGCCCCAGGGAAGTGTATTCGGCATCCTGGGTCCCAATGGAAGTGGTAAGACCACGCTGCTCAGCATCATACTGGATGTGCTGAAATCCGACACGGGAAATTTTCTCTGGTTCGGACAGCCCGGGTCACCGGATCAAAGAAAAAAAATCGGCTCGCTGCTGGAAACACCCAATTTCTATCATTATATGACCGCGCTCGACAACCTGAAGGTGACACATAGTATCAGTGGTCGTGGCTCACATGATGACCTGGAAAAGGTGTTGAAAAAAGTAAAATTATTTGAACGCAGGAAAAGTAAGTTCAGGACCTACAGCCTGGGTATGAAACAAAGGCTGGCCATAGCGGCGGCCCTGCTGGGAAGCCCTAAGGTGCTGGTGCTGGATGAACCTACCAATGGACTGGATCCTGTAGGTATCGCTGAAATTAGAGAGTTGATTGTTGAACTGAAAAACGCCGGCCATACCATTATCATGGCCAGTCACCTGTTGGATGAAGTGGAAAAAGTTTGTACCCATGCCGCCATTCTTAAAACAGGGGAATTGCTTACCACCGGCGAGGTTGATGAGATCATGCAGGATGAAGACGTGGTGGAAGTAAGCGCTTCCAACCTGGAGCAGCTTGCGGCTGTACTGCAAGAATTCAGCCAGCATGTACATATTCATGATGCTAACAGCACCGTGCATCTTACGCTGCCGAAAGGAAGTGCCAAGCTGGAAGATGTAAACAGTTTCTGTTTCAGCAAAGGCATTGTACTGAATCATTTATTACTCAAGAAAAAAAGGCTTGAAGCCCGCTTCTTTGAATTAACCAACAACTAATAAAATTCTTATGGGTAATCTTATAAAAACAGAATGGCTCAAGATCCGCAATTACCCGGCCTTCTGGTGGATGGCAGGCATTGTAGCGCTTTCCTATCCTGGTGTGAATTATATTTTCTACCAGATCTACAGGGAGTTCGTTCAGAAAGCTGATGCCAATACCAGCACCATGATGAAATTCCTGATCGGGAATCCTTTTACATTTCCCGAGGTCTGGCATACAGTTGCCTACGCTTCTTCCATTTTCATTTTCATTCCTTCCATTTTGGTGATTATGTTCATCACCAATGAATACACTTTCAAAACCCACCGCCAGAATATCATTGACGGATGGAGCCGCAACCAGTTCATGACAGCCAAGTTTGTGGATGTATTACTCATTTCCCTGATCACCACACTGATCTACATACTGGTAAGCATCATGATCGGTTACCTTAACATCAATGAAAGCGATGGCAACATGTGGGGGAAAACAGAATACATCCTTTACTTTTTCATGCAAACTTTCTCCCAGTTGTCTGTAGCCTTCCTGATAGCATTCATCACAAGAAAGGCATTCATTGCCCTTGGTATCTTTTTATTCTATAAGATTATTCTTGAGAAATTACTGGTAGGACTCGCATCCGTTTATGTTGATGATATAGGAAGGTTTCTTCCTTTTGAAATTTCCAACAGGATCATACCTGTTCCTGCTTTTGTAGGCAGGTTCGGTGAAGAAAGATATAACAGCATCCTGGCGGAAGTGAACGAACATATTGTATATACGATCATTTTCACCGCACTCACCTGGTTGCTTTGTTTCAGGTTGAACAAGAAAAGAGATCTCTGATTGAATTGTACTAAAAGGGCTTCGGCCCTTTTTTTATACGAGGTTATCCATGATGGTTGAATTGTCCTTTCGCGGGGGAAATAAATTATCAGAAGCCTGCCGCCTTTCAATAGCATTTCCCAGTTCAAACAACAATTCATCATCTTCCACACTGCCGGTCCAGTGGCGGATACTTTTTACAAGAGTGAGTGTATCCTGTGGCTGTTCAAAGCCATTACAATTCTTGAGATAAGCGGTATACACATCATCCTTTTCACGAACGATGTTATAATATGCCAGAGCTCCCTTATACACAATTACTACTTCCATCTTCTGAGCTTTTGATATTTTTTACAAACACAGTGCCCGAATAGGCTGTGGAACTTTTATCACAACGATCTGCCGGGAAGATTTATTTTGCCGGTGAATTGCAATTTTATTATATGAACTGGATCGAACTAATTGGTTTTCTTGCCGCTGCGGCTACCACCATTTCCTTTGTGCCACAGGCCATGCAAACCATCAAAACAAAGGACACAAAAGGGATTTCGCTGGGCATGTACCTGATCTTCACCACCGGTGTGCTGTTGTGGCTTACTTATGGCATCCTCAGTAAAAATTTCCCCATAATCGCTGCCAATGTAGTAACGCTTGCGCTGGCAGCCATCATCCTTGGCTATAAGATCAAATACAAATAAAAAACCCCGCTGCCGAAACAGCGGGGAACAACTAAAAACACAAGCCTTACATAAGCAGTTGCAGGGCAAGTTCATTCAATGAGATTAATCCGGCTTTTTGCCATCCAGGAAGGTATTAATCGTGCTGATGGAAGCACCCTTTCCATTTCCGTCGTCTTTAACCTGGTAATTGCTGTAGAAATTTTCAACAGTAGAGGGGCTGTTGTATAATTCCATATTGCGGCGGATGTAAGCCGGAACCGATTCAAACTCGTTGTTTGGATCAGCAGCATTTAAATTGAACGACAGGTTGCGCAATTTCTGTAAACGTTCTGCTGCTCTCCTTTTTTGATCCTCCTCCGCGTCCTGCATCGCAGGGTCATCGGTGTGAGGCTTTTGGTTTTCCCGAACATTCTCGGGTTGAGTCTGAAGATTCATTGGCGCCTCCGCCGCTGGAATGTCATTACGTATCACCAGTTGCATGTCTATGATTTCCGGATCTTCAACTTTTGCAACAGGTGCCGGAACCGGTTCTTCTACAGGTTTGGAAGTTGATACTTCCGGTTTAGACTCTGCGTAAATATTGGATGGTCTGGCCAGATAACCTCCCGACACTGCAGATGCCGGTGAAGTATTTTTATCGGATGATGTTGTAGCAGGTGTTTCACCGGACAAAATGGAAAGACGAAGCTTTTCAAACCGGTCATCGAGCCATTGCTTTTTACGCTCCAGCTCTTTCTTCTCTTCGTCTGCCTCTTCTTTTTCGTCCTTTATCTTCAAATGTAGCTGAACAGCCGCGGTTTCCTCTTCCTCATTTTCCCCCACAAAATTCACAGTTGCGGCAGGAACCTCCATCACAGGCTGGGGTGCTTCTTCCTGTTCTTCATCAACCAGGCGCGGGGCCATTACATCCTCTTTTTTGGGTTCGATGGTGGCCTTAGGCTTTGGGGTGGGATCCTCTCCCAGGACCATAACAATCTTTTCATCTTTAGGCTCGGGTTTAACACTTTCCGGCTTTTTGGTGAACGGATCCTTATGCTGGAAGCCGGTGGCGATCAGGGTGATGCCGATCTGTGAACCCAGGGTATTATCATAACCTAGGCCCAGGATCACATCCGTGTCATCGCCGGCCTGGCTTAGCAGGTAATTCTGAATGATCTCCACTTCATCCATGGTAAATTCATGTTCACCTTCGGAAGAATTAATATTGATAAGGATCCATTTGGCACCCCTGATCTCGTTATCATTCAACAATGGTGAATTGAGGGCTTCTTCAATGGCACGCTGAGCCCTGTTCTCTCCATCGCAGGCCGCATTGCCAAGGATGGCCACACCGCCGTTTTTCATAACGGTGCAAACATCAGCAAAGTCCACGTTAATCTGTCCTGTACTGTTGATCACATCCGTAATACATTTCGCGGCTGTGGCCAGTACATTATCCGCTTTCGCGAATGCTTCTCTCATTTTGAGGTTGCCAAACTGGTGACGCAATTTATCATTACTGATCACAAGCAGTGTATCCACATATTGTTTTAAATTCTTGATCCCTTCTTCGGCCTGCTGCTGCCTTTTCTTTCCTTCATAAGTAAAGGGAGTGGTAACGATGCCAACTGTAAGAATGCCCAGGTCCTTGCAGATCTTGGAAATAATGGGAGCGCCTCCTGTTCCGGTGCCACCACCCATGCCCGCTGTTACAAAGGCCATCTTGGTGTTCACTTCAAGAATGCGCTTGATCTCTTCAAGACTTTCTTCTGTTGCCTGGCGACCGATCTCCGGGTTGGCGCCTGCTCCCAGTCCCTGGGTAAGATGCGGCCCCAGTTGCACCCTGTTAGGCACCATGCTTTGCGCGATGGCCTGCGCATCTGTATTGCAGATAATAAAATTCACTCCCTCTATATTCTGGGAGTACATATGATTCACAGCATTGCTGCCACCGCCACCAATGCCAATCACTTTTATGATGGATGATTTTTCTTTGGGAAGATCAAAATGGATCATTGTTTCTGATTTAGACGTTTATGATAATGATGTTTTTCGCTAATAGCCATTGGCCATTAGCAAATGGCTAGAGCTTATGGTCTTCTTCCTCTTTGAAGATTTCAATAAGACTTGTTTTGAATTTGCCCCAGAAATTGGACATGCCCCGTTTTCGTTCAGTAGTAGGGACAGCGCCATTCTCTGCATCCATTTCTACAGTTTCTTCTTCAGTAATGCTTTTTAGTCCTTCAGGGATTTCCACTTTTTTGAACACATGCTCGAATTGTTTTCTCTTGTGTTCATAATCATCATAACCTTTCAGTATCAGTCCAAGGCAAGTAGCATAGGTTGGCCTTGCCAGTTCTTCTATATGCCCTGCTGCCAGGTGCTCATTAGGCAGCCCGATCCTGGCATTCAAGCCGGTAACATATTCAGTAAGCTGGATCAGGTGTTTGAGTTGTGAACCACCACCGGTAAGTATGATGCCACCGTTCAGCATTTTATTATCCAGGCCTACCTGCTTCAGGTGATAGGTTACAAAGTCAAGGATCTCACTCATTCTCGCCTGGATGATGTTGGCCAGGTTCTTTACACTGATCTCTTTGGCCGGCATGCCTCTCAATCCCGGGATGGTGATATAGGCATTGGCCTTTGCTTCATTGGAAAGCGCTGATCCAAACTGCACTTTCATTTGTTCGGCCTGCGTTTTCAATACACCAAGACCGGTTTTGATATCATTGGTGATGTTCTCACCTGCAAATGGAATAACAGCCGTATGCTTCAGGATGCCTTCATAAAATACCGCGAGGTCGGTTGTGCCGCCACCAATATCCACGATGGCCACGCCAGCTTCCAGGTCTTCCTGCGCCATTACCGCGGCGGAAGAAGCCAGCGGCTGCAACACCAGGTCTTTAGTGATCAATCCAGATTTTTCAACAGAACGGTTGATATTCCTGATGGCATTCTTATCACCGGTGATGATATGAAAATTGGCGCCCACTTTCACGCCACCGTATCCAATGGGATCGGGGATGTTTTGAAAATTGTCAACGGTATATTCCTGAGGGATCACATCAATGATCTGGTCGCCTGCGGGAATGTAGGTTTTATACTGGTCTGCAATCAACTGGTCGATCTCCCTTTGCGAGATCTCGTTCTCGGTGTCATGCCTTACAATATCTCCCCTTGTTTGCAGGCTCTTGATATGATGACCGGCAATACCCACGTACACCTCATTCACTTCCAGGTTGGGATTGGAAGCATAACAATTTTCCAGTGCTGTTTTAATGGCCTTGATGGTTTCATCGATGTTCAGCACCTGCCCGTGCTTCACACCATTTGAATTAGCTCTTCCGAATCCAAGGATCTCCAGTTTACCAAATTCATTCTTGCGGCCTGCTATTACCGCGATCTTGGTGGTTCCAATGTCGAGTCCCACAATAATTGGTTGCTCGTTGTTCATGCTATGTTGTTTTTAGTTGTTTAAATGGATCACCAGGATAAGGATCTGGGCAGCCATACAGCTCCCAATAATTTTTTTGACCGTACAATACTTTTCACTCCGCACTTCGCTCTCACTCTTCGCTTTCCACTCTTCTCATTACGGCCTTTGGTTTTTTTGGATCTTCAATGGAACTGGATGGATTGGTTTTCCCGGGTTGGGTTTGGATAGGGTTGGAAATTGTTTTCACAGGAACCCGATTGGTTGCTGTCATGGAACTTACTGTCGAATCTTTTTGCACAGCAACTGGAGTAAGCCCTTCATCTCCCATTTGCTGTTGCGCTCTCATTACGAGGTCTTCAATATTTTTTTTCAGTTGGATGGAATCCACCGGTGATACCGCTGATTTTTTTACCGCCACCACCTGGCCTTTGTACTGCAGGTCAAGCGCCGCGTAGCTGTTGAATCCTACCTTGCTGAGTACTTGCTTGTAAAAAACAAAGAGCCGGTCGAGTTTTTCTTTTGCCCCGCTGCCTTGTCCGAGCCGTATCACATGATCACCAATCACCGGGATGAGTTCAAACTTGCGGTCTGTTGTGATATCAATCTGTCCCACCTGCGCATTCCAAAACGGATCCTGGTAAATGAAACCTGCGAGTTCTTTCACTTCATCCATCAGCATGCTATCCTTTGCATTCCAGCGCATGCCGCCGGGAAAACCAGTGACAACGGGGACTCTCGCGCTCAACTTATCGAGCAATGGCATAACATGCCCGGAGCTGTCGATATAAAAAGACCTGCCGTTGCTGGTAAACAGCCGGGCAATCGGCTGCCTTTCTTCTACAAAAACATGCAGGGCATCCTTACTGTCGAAATAAAGTTCCGCATCTTTAATCCAGGGACTTGCCTCGAGAGCGTTCTCCAAATGTTTCAGTTTCACAGCCAGCACAGGTTTGTTCAGCAAGCTTCCACCTGAAACTTTTTCAATGATGCGGGTGATGTCGGATTTATCAATATAGATGCCTTCACCACGCATGCCTATGTGCAGGGCCTGGCAAACATGCGTTTGCTGTTTGCGGTTGGCGGCAACCAGCAGTATGGTCATGCCCACCATCACCAGCACCCATGCTGTAACCATTAATGACCTTCGTATGATTTCTTTTTTGCTCAAGTTTTATTTCCTTTCTAAAATGTTTTTGATGGGTTGAACCAGGGCATCAATATCTCCAGCACCTGCCATCACAATCACTTCTCCAAATTCCCTGTTGATCTCGTGTGATTCCATCCATGCCGGCAGTTCTTCTTTCCTGATCACTTTTTTTACGGGTGATTTGATATTCTCCAGCAGCATTTCACTCTCCACTCCTTCAATCGGAAGCTCTCTCGCAGGATAAATGGGCAACAACACCACGTTGTCTGCCATGGACAACACCTCGGAAAAACCTTCTGCGAAATCACGCGTACGGGTAAAAAGATGCGGTTGAAAAATAACCGTTACCACTCTCTGCGGAAACAGGCTTCTTACACTTTTCAATAATGGTCTCAGTTCTTCCGGGTGATGCGCATAATCATCAATCAGCACCGGCTGCACATAACCGCCGGGTTGCTGCTCACGTGGAGGCAATACATATTCAAATCTCCTGCGCACACCTTTGTAAGCGGCAACTGCGTCACGGATATTCCCGCTGCCGATCTTCAGTTCGTGGGCCACTGCAACAGCTACCAGCATATTCTCCACGTTGTGCATGCCTCCCACCCTTAATGAAACATCACTGATGCGCTCACCGGGAAGGTGCACATCAAACCGGTATCCGCCTTCTTCCATTTTTATATTGGCCGCAAATACATCAGCCGAATCATTCTGCAGGCTGTAACTGATCCTGCGTTTGGCTTTTACTTCTTTGATTCTTTTTAATCCGAACCTGCTGATCAACAATCCGCATTCCTTTATCTTATTACCGAAATCAATGAATGCCTGCTGTACCGAAGCTTCATCACCATAGATATCAAGATGGTCAGCATCCATGGCAGTGATCACTGCAACATCAGGGCTCAGTTTCAAAAAACTCCTGTCATATTCATCCGCTTCTATTACACATACATTATTATCGCTGCTCCAGAAATTGGTTCCGTAGTTGGAAGAGATGCCTCCTAAAAAAGCATTACAACCAAAATCAGTATGACGGAGGATGTGGGCAACCATGGTAGATACCGTTGTTTTTCCATGGGTACCTGCCACGCAAATATTGAAAGTATCATTGCTGATGGCCTGCAATACATCACTGCGTTTTACCACATTGAACTGGTTTTGCTGGTACCAAACCAGTTCGGCCTGTTGCTTTGGAATGGCAGGAGTATAAACCACCAGGTCCACATCCTTCGGAATGAGATCCACATTTTCATTGAAATGAATATTGATACCTTCCGACTGCAATTGTTTTGTCAACACGGTCTCGGTTCTGTCATACCCGCTAACTGAAATACCACGGGAAACAAAATACCTGGCGATAGCGCTCATGCCGATGCCGCCGATGCCGATGAAATAAACGGACCGCACACCATTCAGTGTAGTTAAAGCCTGTGATGTATGTTGACTGCTGTTCATGAATTCAAAACTTTCATTATTTCCGCCGCGATCCTGTCATCTGCATCCGTAACCGCGTACCTGCCGATATTGTTCTTAAATGTTTCCTGTTTGTTTTTGTCCCTGGCCAGTTCCAGTATGGCGCTGATCATTTTATCTTTTGCTTCCTGGTCTCTTACCATCATAGCAGCATTTTTACCAACCAGGTCTTTCGCATTCACGGTCTGGTGATCTTCCGCCGCAAAAGGAAACGGCACAAAGAGCACCGGCTTTTTCACCACGCACAATTCAGCGATTGCCATTGCGCCCGCCCGGGAAATCACCATGTCGGCGGCCGCATAAGCTTTCTCCATCTGGATGATGAATGGACCTACCCATACACCTTCTTTTTCGAAACCCTTCCACCTGTCCTCATCTGCCTTTCCGGTTTGCCAGATCACCTGCAGTCCTTCAGCAAGCAGTTGGTCAATACCGCCTGCCATTGCTTCATTCACAGTGCGGGCTCCCAGGCTACCCCCTACCACCAGCAAGGTTGTTTTGCCGGGACGAAGTTCAAAAGCAGCCAGTGCTTCTTCTTTTGAAACAGATGCCACTTCGGTAATGGAAGGCCTGATTGGATTTCCTGTGATCACAATTCTTTCAGCAGGAAAGAACTGGTCCATGCCTTCGGTTGCTACAAAAACCCTTTTTGCGTTTTTTCCCAGCAGAATATTTGATTTTCCCGCGAAGGAATTGGATTCATGAATGAAGGTTGGAATTCCATTTGCCTGCGCATAACGCAAAACAGGAAAAGAAGAATATCCTCCTACTCCAATCACCGCATCCGGTCCAAACTCATTGAAGATCTTCCTGACCTGGAAAAAACTTTTCACCAGTTTGAAAGGAAGACCGATATTTTTGATCAAAGAACTCCTGTTAAAACCCGCTATATCAAGTCCCCTGATGGGATAACCTGCCTGCGGTACCTTTTCCATCTCCATCTTTCCTTTTGCGCCAACAAAAAGGATCTCACATTCTTCATCATTTTTTTTCAGCGCATTGGCAATGGCTATGGCGGGAAAAATATGCCCGCCTGTACCACCGCCTGCTATGATGAATTTTTTTGCCATGCTCACATAATCACTGTTTCGCTTTCTTCCACCTCCTCTTTCTCCTCCTCAACTTCTTCCTCTTCCTCTTCCTCTTTCTGTTTCTGTTTCTCTTTCTCTTCTTCTCTTCCTTCCAGTTGCTCCACATTCCTTGCAACACTCAATATGATCCCAATGGAAAGACAGGTGAAAAGAAAACTGCTACCACCCATGCTGATCAGCGGAAGGGTTACACCAGTTACCGGGAAGAGGTTCACATTCACCGCCATATTAGCCATAGCCTGTATCACCAGGGTAAAACTTAATCCCAATGCCAGGAAGGCGCCGAATGCAAACGGACATTTTTTAAAAAGCCTGATACTCCTGTACAGGAATACCAGGTAGATAAATAAAATGAATGCACCGCCTACCAGTCCGTATTCCTCAATAAGCGTGGCATAGATATAATCATTATAAGCCTGGGGCAAAAAATTTCTTGCTTCCCCATTACCCGGTCCGTTTCCAAAATAACCTCCGCGTGCAATGGCGATCTTGGCCTGGTTCACCTGGTAGTTATCATCATCCATTGCTTCGGTGGCCGATCCGTAAATAAAATTTTCAACCCTGCCGATCCAGGTTTCCACCCTTGCGGTGAGCCTGGAGGATTTTTCCTTGTTTACTGCAACTACTTCTTCTGTATCGGAAGCAGATTTATGTTTGACTACTGCAGCCATCACCAGGAAGATCACCGGAATCAGCGCCACTCCAACCACCAGCATCAGGTGTTTGGCACTTACTCTTCCAATAAACAGCAATAACATACAGCTTGCGCCAAGCAACAGTGCTGTAGAGAGATTGGCAGGTGCAATCAGCAGGCAGGTCAGCGCCACGGGAAGAATCACTGGCAAAAAACCTTTTTTGAAATCCTTGATCTTATTTTGCTTGCGGCTGAGCAATCTTGCCAAAAACATGAACAGGGCGAGCTTGGCCAGGTCGGAAGTCTGCATCGTCATATTGATCACAGGCACCCTGATCCAGCGGCTGCCTTCATTCATGGTCACGCCAAAGAATAAAGTGTACAGCAACAGCGGGATGGAAAGGATGAAGAGGATCTTAGCCACCTTTGAATAGATGGTATAATTCACGCGGTGCGCAAAATAGATCACGCAAAAACCAATGGCGATAAAAGCGATCTGTTTGAAGAGGTACACTTCCGTATTTCCCTTGTAGATCTTATATGCCAAAGAACCCGTTGCACTGTAAACCGCAAGCAGGGAAACCAGCACCAACAGCAATACCAGGGCCCAGATCACCTTGTCACCCCTGGTGCTTCTGAGGATCCGGGCCGGCCTGATGTCCAGCTCTGAAAATTTGATATCCTGTTGCGGCATGAAATATTTTTAGTTGATGTAAGAATCAAAGATTCTTTACGGCTTCTTTGAATTGTTTTCCCCTGTCCTCGTAATTCCTAAAAAGGTCAAATGATGCGCAGGCTGGACTCAGCAACACCACATCACCCGGCACAGCCATCTGGTAGGCTGCCAATACCGCATCTTCCGCGCTGGCCGTATCCACAATGGAGGACACTTTGCCTTCAAATGCCTGGTGGATCTTTGAATTATCAATCCCCATGCATACAATTCCCTTTACATTGTTCATCACCAGTTCATCCAACAGCGTGTAATCATTCCCTTTATCTATTCCTCCCAGTAGGAGCACAGTAGGCTTGGTCATGCTTTCCAGAGCGAACCATGTGGAGTTTACATTGGTGGCCTTGCTGTCATTGATGAATTCAACCCCTCTTACTGTTGCCACCAGTTCCATGCGGTGCTCAAGATTTTCGAAGGTCTGCACCGCTTCCCTGATCTTGTTTTTCCGGATGTCCATGGTTGCCCCTGCCACACTTGCTGCCATAGTATTGTATTGATTATGTTTTCCCTTGAGAGCAAAATCATAGATACTCATCTGCTGTTGCTCCTGGTTCACTTTTACATGCAGCTCGTCATTTTTGATGTATCCGCCTTTATCAACTTTCTGCTTCATACTGATCGGTAATAGGTTTGATTTAATGGGGTTTTGTTCCAAATATTTTGTGATCACTTCATCATCTATATTGTAAATGAAATGGTCTTCTGAAGTCTGGTTCATCGCGATGCGGAATTTGCTGCTGATGTATTTACTGAACTGATATTCGTACCGGTCCAGGTGATCTTCCGTAATATTCAGCAGCAGGGCTACCTCTGGCCTGAATGTGATGATATCATCAAGCTGGAAAGAACTAATCTCGGCCACATACCATTCTTTCGGATCCATGGCCACCTGCCGGGCAATGGAAAAACCAATATTGCCCACCAGCGCACAATCCAGGCCGGCATGCCTGCAGATATGATAGATCAGGGAGGTTGTTGTACTCTTTCCATTGCTTCCAGTGATGGCGATGATGCGGCTCTTGCCCTTGTGGCGGTAAGCCAGCTCAATTTCACTGATCACCCGGATGCCCTTCTTCCTGATCTTTTCCATCCATGGATTCTTTTCAGGAATACCCGGGCTTTTCACAATCTCATCTGCTGAAAGCAAAAGGTTTTCATCAATACCCTCCTCATGGTAGGTAATGCCTGCAGCTTGCAGTTCCCTGCGATAACCTTCTTTCAAAGAACCTTCATCCATAAGGCATACTTCATAACCTTCCTTCTTCGCCAGCAGGGCCGCACCCACGCCGCTTTCACCTCCTCCCAGTATGACCAGTCTCTTGCTCATTGTTTTTAACGTGTACGGAACTGGTTTTTCAACAGCATTACATTTAGATGATCACCACAACGGTCGTCGGACTTCACATTGGCTTTTCATAGTTACCTCTCGATGGTGGTTTTTCATTAAATCTCATCTCAGCTTCAGGGTCACAATAGACACTACCGCGCATAAAATGGTAATGATCCAGAATCGTGTAACGATCTTGGCCTCGTGATATCCCTGCTTCTGGTAATGGTGATGCAGAGGACTCATTAAAAAAAGCCTTCTGCCGGTTCCGTATTTATTCTTTGTGTATTTAAACCAGGTTACCTGCGCCATAACACTCAGGTTCTCCACCAGGAACACTCCACATATAATTGGGATGAGTAATTCCTTGTGTACGATTATTGCCAGCGCTGCAATGAGTCCGCCCAGTGTTAAGCTTCCCGTATCACCCATGAAAACCTGGGCGGGGTAAGAATTGTACCATAGAAATCCAACGCATGCCCCGATCATTGCTCCAATGAAAATGGACAATTCCGCCAGGTTGGGTATGTACATGATGTTGAGATAGTCGGCAAACATGAGGCTTCCGCTCGCGTAAGCAAACACACCCAGTGTGCCGCTGATGATAGCTGAAGTACCTGTAGCCAGGCCATCAAGGCCATCGGTGATATTGGAACCATTGGAAACAGCCGTTACAATAAATATCACTACCAGAATATACAGCACCCAGGTATAATCTCTCCATGATGAAGGCAGCAAACGTGAATAATTAAATTCATGCCCTTTTACAAAAGGAATGGTGGTGACAAATGATTTTGCAGGAACAAAGTATCTGGTTTCACCATTCACTTCCCTTTCAAACACCTCTACATTCGTGGTGGCAGCATCTCCCTGGAACTCTCTCCAGATAGTTACATTATCGTTGAAATAAAGCGTGGCACCTACCACAATACCCAGCATGATCTGCCCAAAGATTTTGAACTTTCCTGCAAGGCCGTCAGCATCTCCTTTCTTATACGTGCCCCCTTTTTGCAGCGCGATCTTTTTAGCGCGCAGCTTCAGATAATCATCAATAAAACCAATGGCACCCAGCCAGATGGTGCAAAAGATCATCAGCCTGATATATACCTTGGTAAGATCAGCCAGTAATAATGTTGGAATAAGAATGCCCAGGATGATGATGATACCTCCCATGGTAGGCGTGCCTTTTTTCTGCTGCTCACCGGCAAGTCCCAAATCCCTCACTGATTCACCAATCTGTTTCTGCTGCAGGTAGCGGATCAGCTTTTTACCATAAATGGTAGTGATCAGTACAGAAAGAATCACGGCTGTCAACACCCTGAAAGTGATAAAGCCAAAGAGTTCCCTGCCAGGGAAACTGATGCCTTCAGCTTTAAACCATTCGAATAAGTGATATAACATGCTTGTGTATCTTTTATAATTATTTGCCTAACAGCTCAAACATTTCTTTCAGTATCTCCTTATCATCAAAATGATGTTTCACTCCATTGATCTCCTGGTATTTTTCATGACCCTTACCTGCTATCAACACGATATCTTCCGGCTTGGCCATATCAACAGCCGTTTTAATGGCCTGTTTCCTGTCGGCAATGGAAATGGATTTTCGCTTCCAGGCTGTAGCGAGGTTTGCTTCCATATCTTCCAGGATTTTCAAAGGGTCTTCACTCCTCGGGTTGTCACTGGTGAAGATTACCCGGTCGCTGTGTTCACAGGCAACATCTGCCATCACCGGTCTTTTTGTTTTATCCCTGTCACCTCCACAACCCACCACCGTAATGACCTGCTCATGTCCCTGCTTCAGTTTTTTGATAGTTTCCAGCACATTCACCAGTGCATCGGGTGTATGCGCATAATCAACTATACCAATAATCCTGTCCCGTGCAGAGATCATATAATCAAACCTTCCTTCCGCACCGGTGGTATTGCTTAAGCATTGCAATACATAAGCTTTTTCTTCACCCAAACAGATGGCCGCGCCATACACTGCCAGGAGATTGTAGGCATTGAATTCACCTATGAGCCTGAAATGAACTTCCTGCTCATTCACATTCATCACCAGGCCGGTAAGGCTGTTCTCCAATATCCTTCCTTTAAAGTCAGCCATGGTCTTAAGGCTGTAACCATACTGCTTTGCCGCGGTATTCTGCAACATCACGCTGCCTCTTTTATCATCAAGATTAGTGATGGCAAATGCAGTGGAGGGAAGCTGGTCAAAGAATGCTTTTTTGGCTTTGATGTATTCATCAAAGGTTTTATGATAGTCCAGGTGGTCATGTGTGATATTGCTGAACAATCCTCCGGCGAACTCCAGGCCTGCGATTCGTTTCTGGTGTACCGCATGAGAGCTCACTTCCATGAAGGCGAACGTGCAGCCTTCTTCCACCATTTGCCTGAGCAGGGCATTGAGGCTCACCGCATCAGGTGTGGTGTGCGTTGAAGGAATGACCTTACCCGCAATCATATTTTCAACCGTACTTACCAGCCCGCATTTATAACCCAGGCAGGTGAATAATTTATAAAGCAGGGTGGCTATGGTGGTCTTGCCATTGGTACCTGTAACACCAACCAACCGCAACTGTCGTGTAGGCTGGTCGTGATACTGATGCGCAATGAGACCTGCAGCTTCAGCGCTGTCCGCCACCTGCACATAAGTAATGCCATCCTTTGTTGAAGGAAGAACCTCGCAAACAACTGCAACCGCACCCATTTCAATGGCCTTTTCAATAAACTGGTGACCGTCGGCCGCCCAGCCTTTTACTGCAATGAAAAGAAAACCCTGCTGCACCTTCCGCGAATCGATGGCGACGCCACTGATGTCAATATCGGTGTTGCCGGATAGTGCTTCGGTCCTGACCCTGTATAATATTTCGCTTAACTTTTTCAATTCAATAATATGGTTACAGTCATTTTTTTATTGATAGCTGTTCCAGGTAAAATATCCTGTGCCACTACCTTACCTCTTCCCTTTACCACAACTTTCATATCCAGGCTTTCCAGCAGGAACAGCGCGTCTTTCATGGTCATGTTTCGCACATCAGGCATTTGATTATTTTTTACAGGTGTTGATTTCACCACGGGCCTGTACTGCGAATCATATACTGTTGTCCAGCTATCACGACTGGCAGAATCAGTATACCGAACCTTCAGGCTGTTGAAAACAGAACGCACATCTTCTGTTTGACCGGCATAACGGAAAGCGCTGCTGTCAGTAATAAATGGATAGCGGATGGGTTCCTTTGTTTTTACATATTGTGCGTATAACTTGATGGCGATCTCTTTGAAAACGGGTGCAGCAAGCTGTCCACCATAGTGAATGGCAGCATGGGGCTTTGTTTTCACTACCACGATGCAGGTATAAGCCGGATCATCCGCAGGAAAATAACCGGCGAAAGAAGCCTGGTACACTCCGTCATGGTATTTAATTTTTCCGCCGGCCACATGGGCTGTCCCTGTTTTTCCCGCAACCGGAAAAGGAACATCCTTGAAAATCTCTTTGGCAGTTCCTTCAGTGGCTACAGATTCCATACATTCACGGGCGGCACTGATCACTGAGGGTTTGCTTAATTGTTCATCCAGCACTACGGGTTCAAATTCTTTTACAGTAACGCCATTACTTTTTATGGTGTTCACGAGGTAAGGTTTCAGCAATCTTCCCTTATTGGCAACTGCATTGTACAGCATAAGTGTATGCAGCGGGCTCACTTCAATGGCATAACCAAAGCTTGCAGTGACCATAGCATGCAAACCTTCCTTATTTCTTTTAAGCTTTGGCAGTACAGGTGCTTCTTCGCCAACCAGGTCAATGCCGGACCTTTTATCCAGGTGAAACTTTTGCAAATAGGATTTATAGAGATCAGGTTCAGCAGCGAATGATTTATAAGCTACGATACTCATGCCCACATTGGAACTGTGCGCAAAACATTCTTTCAGGCTCATGAGCGATTTGGGCGCACGTTCAGCATCCGTCACATTCCTCACACCCACAAAGGCATTACCGGTAGTACCCACTTCAATCATATCAGTGATCTTGCTGCCATGATCCAGCACGGCCAGCAATGTGGCAAGTTTGATGGTAGAGCCAGGCTCTGTGGTTTGCAAAGCATAATTGAGTGACTCGCCATAATTACCGTTCCTATCGCGACCCAGGTTGGCGATGGCTTTGATCTTCCCGGTTTTGGTTTCCATTACAATGCAGGTACCGTATTCTGCCTCATGTTGCTTCAGCATTTTAAGCAGTGAAGATTCCACGATGTCCTGCATGCGGATGTCAATAGTGGTGATGATATCTTTTCCATTTTCTGGTTCGATTTCATAACCCTCAACCGGAATGGCTGCACCGCCTGCAATAAAACGGACGAGTCTTTTTCCATAGGTGCCTTTCAGCAGGCTGTCGTAAGTTCTTTCAAGGCCTACGTTCTGCGCATTATCCCGCGAAAGGCCAATCGTTCTTTTAGCCAGCAGGCCAAAAGGATTGAGCCTTTTGCTTTTTACTTCGGCAATCACACCGCTTTTATTCCGTCCCAGTCTTACCAGTGGAAAATCCCGGAAGATTTTATACTCTTCAAATGAAAGACCTTTTTTGAGCAGGTAATACCGGTTTTTAATCTGGTAACCTTTTTTCAATTCGGTTTTATAACGGGAGGCGGGTTTGTCTTTAAAGAATTTTGCAAGTGCAATGGAAAAGGAATCAAGATTCTCACGGAATCTTTTACCATTCTTGTCGCGAAGACCTTCTGCGCCGAAATCCATATAGATATCGAAATAAGGAACGGAAGTGCTGAGCATTTGTCCATCCTCACTATAAATGGTTCCGCGTTCGGCATCGAGTGGAATGAATTTCTGGTGGAGACTGTCCGACATGGAGCGCCAGTATTTACCCTGCACCTGCTGGATATAGAAAGTACGACCCAGCACCACAAGGCTCAGGGCAACCACCCCGAGAAAACTCAGGTATACTCTCCATAATATATCCTTTTTGATCTCCACCGTTCAAACAATTGGTTTGGTTTATCAGTCTGCCGCGCTGCTGTCGATCAAAACAACAGGCGGATTTGTGAGCTCTTTCAACCCAAGGGGTTCAACAATATTGATCAGTTGACCCTGGGTGCTCAGCTCCAGTACATCTCCCTTTACATCCTTATATTCAAACTGCAATTCTTTCAATTCCCTGGTAGTGCGTGCTATTTCCCTTGCTCTTTTATCGGCCAGGTGCCCGTTGTAGATGTAGATCACTGCAAGAAGGGCAAGGAACAGGAAAAAAGGGATCTGCCTTACAATCGACCTGTAATTCAGCAAGCGCTTGAAGCTCAGTCCCGGGTTCTTTTCTTTTCTGTTGATAGCTGGCACTTAAAATAAATTTTGTTCTCATTCAGGATGGATCAGGTCTTTTGCGCGACTCTTAGTTTAGCACTTCGGGACCGCGGGTTTTTCCGGATTTCTTCCCCGGATGCTGTGACCGGTTTCTTATTTACCGGCTGCAGGGTTTTGGATCTTTGGATATTGGAAAAAGGATTTTCTTCAGGTGCTTCAAAACTGTTGTCGCGGAAAAACTGTTTTACCAGGCGGTCTTCAATGGAATGAAAAGTGATCACAGCGATCCTTCCTCCCTCTTTCAGCACAGCCGGTGATTGTTCCAGTAAATCTTTCAAAGCACCCATTTCATCATTCACCTCGATGCGTAAAGCCTGGAATACCTGTGCGAGGTATTTGTTCGGATTTCCTTTCACTACAGGTCTCAGAACATTCTTCAGTTGGTCTATCGTTTTGAGCGTAGTGGTTTTTCGCGCTTCAACAATGGTGCGGGCCAGCGTCTTTGCATTGGTTACTTCACCATACTGCTCAAACATTTTATGTAACGCCTGTTCGGAAAGATCATGAAGGATGTCTGCTGCTGTTTTTTCCTGGCGCTGGTCCATCCGCATGTCCAGTGCAGCATCAAAGCGGGTTGAAAATCCTCTTGATGCTTCATCAAACTGGTGACTGCTTACACCCAGGTCAGCAAGGATGCCATCCACTTTATCAATCCCATGGAGTTTCAGGAACCGCTGGAGATGCCTGAAATTGCTGGGAACGAAAATGATCCTTTCATCTACAGGAAGATTTTGCCGTGCATCTGCGTCCTGGTCGAAGGCAATGAGCCTGGCTGAGGGACCCGCTTTTTCAAGTATCGCCCTGGAATGCCCTCCACCGCCATAAGTGCAATCAACATAAATACCACCCGGTTGTACCTGCAACAGTTCCAACACTTCCTGCAGCAACACGGGAACATGATAATCTTCCCTGTTCTCCGGTGATTCACCGGGAGGCATTCTGGTTTTCCCGTGATTTTGCTGCGGTTTTTTCATGATGTTTTATTGCTTCTCCTCACCGTTGCCCATCACTTTCGAGGCGAGTGCACTAAAGTCATCAGGTGAATATGATTCAAAGAACTTTTTATAATTGTCGTTCGACCAGATCTCGATCTTATCCATAGCCGAGGCAAGAACAATATCTTTTTCGAGGCCGGCATATTCTTTCAGGTTGTTGGGCAGCAGTAGCCGTCCTGCTGAGTCCAGTTCCACTTCGGTAGCACCGTTCAGGAAGTAGCGCCTGAACTCCCTCACCTTCGGGTCAAAATCGTTCAGCCTGCTGATTCTTTCATAGAGCGGTTCCCAGCTTTGTTTGGGGAAAAGTGTCAGGCATTTCTCGAAACCCCTGTTGATAACAAAACGCGTATTTTCGCCTTCCGGGAGTTGCCTTTTGAGGCCCGCCGGTAGCAAAAAGCGACCTTTTGTGTCCAGAGTTGATTCAAATTCACCGAGAAATCCTGTCATTTTCAATGGATTGGAATGGTGGCGACTCCAATTAACACAAAATAACACTTTTTCCCACTTTCATATGATAATTTTCGCCTGTTTAATTTTTCCACACGGTTAAGGCAGTGGAAAGTCCTGCCAGCAAAGGCTTTGGACCGATGAACCTGATGAAAATGAAGAAATGATGTGGATGAACTGTGGATAGACCCTAAATTCCTGTGGATAACCCTATTTTTAAACTTAAATGCTGCAGTCAGCCGCATGAACAAACAAACAGAACAATACCTCGTAACGAGGTATGATTACGACCTGCCATCCGAAAAGATCGCCGATCACCCCTTGGACAACCGTGACCAGTCACGCCTCCTGGTCTATCGCAAAGGCAGTATCACAGATGATCATTTTTACAGGCTCTCCCATCATCTGCCGGAAGCATCCACCTTAATCCTGAATGATACAAAAGTGATTGAGGCGCGGCTGTTATTTTCAAAGCCTACAGGAGGCACCATCGAGATCTTTTGCCTGGAACCGCACCTGCAATCCATGGAATCGTCCCTTCAAAGTCGAACCAGTGTGGAATGGCATTGTCTTATTGGCGGAGCATCCAAATGGAAACATGGACAGGTACTACAGAAAGAAATTGAGATCGATGGAAACAAAGTGGATTTGTTCGCGAAGATCAACAGTTATGAAGCCGAACATTTTATCATCGGGTTCAGTTGGGAGCCAGGCGGATTCACTTTTGCAGAGATCCTTCACAAAGCTGGAAACATTCCGCTTCCTCCCTATATCAAAAGAAAAACAACAGCGCATGACCATAACCGTTACCAAACAATATTCGGGAACAGGGAAGGATCTGTAGCAGCGCCTACCTCGGCGCTCCATTTCACCAACGAGGTTTTTGAATCGCTTGACCGCAAAAACATCAAACGTGATCATATTACCCTGCACGTGGGAGCCGGAACTTTCAAACCTGTAAAAACCGCCTCGGTGCTGGACCATGTAATGCACCGGGAGCCATTTTCCATTACGCAGGCACTGGTGAAGAGAATCATTGAGGCGCACACAATTATAGCAACGGGTACCACTACCCTCCGCACACTGGAAAGCATGTACTGGATGGGTGTGAAAATTCTGCAATCAAAACACAACATTTCGGAGCTGGCGCAATGGGAGGCGTATGAACTTGCTAAGGATTCGCCTGGCATATCCACCGCTGAAAGTTTCGAAGTATTACATCAATACATTAGCAGACTTCCGGGGAATATTCTCAATGGATATACCAGCCTGATGATCGTACCGGGCTACCGGTTCAGGGTAGCGGATGCTATTCTCACCAATTTCCACCAGCCGCAATCCACCCTGCTGTTACTGGTGAGTGCTTTTATTGGTGAGGACTGGAGAAAAGTTTACCGGCATGCGCTCGATCATGATTACCGCTTCCTGAGTTATGGTGACAGCAGCCTGTTATGGAGAAATGATTAATCTTTTTTCAGTGGAAGTTCGATGGTAAAACTGCTGCCTTTGCCCGGCGTGCTCTCTGCCTTGATTGATCCTTCATGACCTTCGATCACCGTCTTCACATAACTCAGTCCCAACCCGAAACCTTTTACGTTATGGATGTTGCCGGTGTGCGCACGGTAAAATTTTTCGAAGATGCGTTTGAGCGTTTCACGACTCATGCCGATGCCATTATCATCGATGCGTATGATGAATTTTTTATTGTTGGATGAGGTGCTCAGTTTGATTAATGGTGGTACATTCTCCTTGGAATACTTCACTGCGTTATCCATCAGGTTGTTCACGAGATTGGACATGTGTACTTC
>JAEYUA010000205.1 GCA_023433755.1 Bacteroidota bacterium
GAGATCTCCTGTTCCCTGTTGGAGTTCCGGTTCTCACCGGTGCCGCTCATGAGCTGCAGGTAATCGATAATGATCATGCCGATATTGTTGGCATTTTTCAAACGGCGGCATTTGGCACGCAATTCAAAAATGTTGAGAGCGGGTGTATCATCAATAAACAGGGGTGCCTGCGATAAACGCTGGATACCTCTCGCATACAATTGTTTCATTTCATGCTCTTCCATCTTACCGCGTGAAATTTTTTCAAGCCAGATCTCACTTTCGGCAGAAAGGATACGCTGTACCAATTGCCCTGCACTCATCTCCAGCGAGAAGAAAGCTACGGGTGTGGGTTTGGTAGGATGGAGAGCCGCGTTGCGGGCTAGGTTCAGCGCAAAGGCGGTTTTACCTACTGAGGGACGTGCAGCCAGGATGATCAGGTCGGTATTTTGCCAGCCATAGGTTACCCGGTCAAGGGATGCAAATCCGCTGGGTACACCTGTGATATCTTCATTCTTATGGCGCAGGTCTTCGATTCTCTGGATGGTTTTCACCAACACAGAATCAATCGTTTCATAATTATTCCTAAGATGGGTGGAAGTCACTTCATAAATCTTGCTTTCCGCCTGGTCGAGCAGGTCAAACACATCGGTGCTGTCCTCGTAAGCATCTGAAATGATCTCTCCGCTGATGCGGATCAATTCGCGTTGTATGAATTTTTGCAGGATAATCCTGGAATGGGCTTCAATATTAGCCGAGGAAACAACAGAATTGGTAAGCTTGGTTACATAATAAGGTCCGCCAACCAGGTCCAGTTCTTCCCTGTTGCGCAGTTCTTCTACCACAGTGAGAATATCAATTGGCTGGCTTTTATTTGCCAGCCCCTGCATGGCGCGGTAAATGCGCTGGTGGCTGTCAACATAAAATGCTTCAGGCTTGAGGATTTCCACTACGGAGTCAAATGCTCCTTTTTCCAGCATCACTGCACCGAGCACAGCCTCTTCAAGGTCCTTTGCCTGGGGAGGAACCTTGCCATATATCATTGTACTCAGATCAGGAGCGGTTTTTCTGCGATTTTTCTTGTCCCTGTTGAGGTTAGTAAGATCCATATTTAAGTCGTCAAAAAAGGTTAAACCATTGATTTTTCGATCAATGACCTATGGGTTCTCAGTTGGCCTGGTTGATTATTTTATAGTTAAGGAATTGTATCCTGAATGTATCCCAGTAAGTCAGTCGGCGAATATAGGGGCCAATAAAACTTACGAAATCTTTTTTCGTTGGAATATTTTAATTCACGCAGTATCCATGTTCCACACATCATCACTTACTGTTTATCCACAGGATCATTAATCCTTTCCACAAATTTGAACTTATTTTCCCAGATTAGTTAAGCTTATACACATCGCAGGTTCAAAAAAAAATGAGCCTGATTTTTTGGTCAGTTCCGTTTACCACCAATATGGGGTTTTAGGGGTTTTCCTGTAAAATTTTTGATAGCTGATCTGCGCAAAGGGCCACCTGTGGCGCATTACAGGATATGACTCATTTCCGGCTAAACCGCAAATGCCGCAGGGGTGCAGATTCCAGGGGTTTTATCAACCTGCTCAAAAATAAAAAACAGCCCTAAAGGGCTGTAGTACCCGCTTTCAGGATCGGGGCTGCTCAACAATTGATCAGCGCATGATCAAAAATCAAATGTTCTCCGGTGCATATTCCAACGCACACCGGCATACATTACCGTGGTATTGCGTGCCGGACCCAGGATGGTTTCATTTTCCCTTCTAACCACGGCAGTTGCTTCAATGAAAAAATTTGGCTTCAGTTCATAAGAAACCAACAGGGAAGCAAAAGCGGTTTTGCTGCTGACCGGGTCACCCAGGTTGTACCCGAAATCGCGGTTGCGGTAAGGAAAAACATTGGGCAGGAAGATATTGCTGCCATGATTTACATTACCTGTATCACGACCCTGCATGTAATAAATGGCTTTAGCCTCGAGGAACCATTTGGGTGCAGGCTGATAGCGTGCGATGGCCATCATTTCATGAAAATTGGCACCCAGGGGATGTGCCAGGGGCTGGTTGTAATGCGTGTAGTTGGCAACTGAGTCGCGGTGTGAATAGGTAAAGGGGCGCACCCTGTTAACCTCTGCCTGAAGGTCCAGGTTGGAGATGCCAAAGGCATCAATATATTTCGCACCAAGCTGGTATCCGATCTTGTTGGCCCACCATCCGGATGCTCTTCTCAGTTCTTTCAGGTTGAATTCGTCCAGCATGAACTGACCATATAACTGGAAGGACCCGGCAATATTGGCTTTCGCATCGAGTCCCAATACCGAATTATCAAAACTTCCGCTTTGCTGCTCAACGGAGCGGTAAAAAATCACCGGGTTGAGATAACCAAATTCAAAATGATTGGTACGTCCAAAAACAACGCCTTCGAATAAGCCGATATTCAGCCATTTGGTAACGGCAAGGTCAAGATGGTGCATGGCAGCATACTTCTTGGGCAGGAGCTGGTCGGCATTGAGGCGGTTGGCTGAATTCAATTCCATGAAGAGGTTCTGGTAATTGAATTTCCAGATACGTGTATTGAGTTTAAGGAATAAAGTGGGTGCGGAAAAATCACTCAGGAATAAACTGCGGTGGCCATTGCCGAGAAAATTTTTATCGTAACCAAACTGGATGTCGATATAACGCGCCGCGTTGAAACTAATATAACCTCTTGCATCAAAATAATCGTAAGCGGTCTGTTTGAAATCCTTGTAAAAACCCGCGCCGGGAACGGCTTTGCGGTCGGTAACAAAACGCTGCACATATAGCGGTGTCCTTTCCTGGTTGTCGGTCATGTAAGCAGCAAAGCCGATCTTGTTGGCAATACGTCCGCGCAGGCTGATACCTCTTGTATTGAGGAAAATGTGCTGGTCATTGTCCTGTTCCTTACCTACATAATACTGGAAGACCGGGTTAACTGAAAGAAAAAAATCTTTGGTGCTGACTTCGTAAAAATGTGAGGGTGTTTTGTAAAAATGATTCAGGAATTTTTTGCGGGATGTGAAACTTCCCGATGCCCATTCCGAACTGTTCATCAGCAGTTGCCTGGCATTATGGTAATCAATCCTGGAATAACCGGACTTTTTGTAATAGGCCAGCAATGCGGTATCCCTATTGACCATCAGGGTATCCTGCCGGTAAGGAATGTACTGTGGCGGCGAAGAGGGAAGGTTTTTGAGGAAAGGAAAAAATTCATTTTCAACAACGGGAACGATATGTTGACGGCTGTAGGGTTTTGCAGTTGAAAAATTCAAAACAGGGTTCGTCCTGTTTTTTATCTGGAGTCTTTCAATCAACACATTTTCCCTTGCATCCTGCGGCAGGTAAGTGGTTTGGCCATTTGCAGTTCCCTGGAAGAGGAAAAACATCACCAGGCTTATTTTGAAGAGTTCTCTAAAGGGTTGAAGGCTTTGTTTAAATTGCATCCTGTCAGGTTATAGTTTTTCAAATTATGCAAAAATACCTCATTAAGAATATCAACATCGTGAACGAAGGCCGCATCCAGGCTGGTGATGTGCTGATTGCCGGAGAAAGAATTGAGCGGATCGGAAACCAGCTCACTGTGAACGGTGTCACAGAAATCAATGGAGAAGGAAAATATCTTTTACCTGGTTGCATTGATGACCAGGTGCATTTTCGTGAACCGGGCCTAACGCATAAAGCCACCATTTATACAGAAGCCAAAGCAGCCGTGGCAGGAGGGGTTACCTCATTTATGGAAATGCCCAATACGCAGCCGCCTGCGTTCACACAGGAACTGCTGGAAAATAAATACGGGATGGCTTCGCAGTCCTCCCTGGCCAATTATTCCTTTTACATGGGCACTTCCAATGATAACATGGAAGAGGTGCTGCGCACCAATGACAAAAAAGACAGGGTATGTGGTGTCAAGATATTTATGGGGTCTTCAACGGGAAACCTGTTAGTGGACAATTTCCTTTCCCTGGAAAAGATCTTCGGAAATACCGAACTGCTGGTGGCTACCCATTGCGAGGAAGAAGCCATTATTGCTGCCAACTTCAAAAGGTTGAAGCAGGAAAAAGGCGTTTTACAGCCCGCCGATCACCCGCTGGTGCGTGATGAGGAAGCCTGTTTTGAATCTTCCTTCAAGGCCGTGCAACTGGCCAAGAAATTTGGAACACGTTTGCATATCCTGCATATCACCACTGAAAAAGAACTGCAGCTTTTTACCAATATGCTGCCCCTGGCAGATAAGAAAATTACCGCGGAGGTCTGCGTGCACCATCTTCATTTTACATCAGGTGATTACCAGGATCTCGGGAACCTGATCAAATGTAACCCGGCCATCAAGGCTCCGCATAACCGGGAAGCATTATGGAAGGCTTTGCTGGATGACCGGCTTGATGTGATTGCCACTGATCATGCCCCGCATACCTGGGAAGAAAAACAGGAGGCTTATGAGAAGGCACATGCTGGACTTCCTCTTGTGCAGCATTCCCTTCTGTTGATGCTGGAGTATTACAAAAAGGGGCGTATCTCGCTTGAACAGATCGTCAATAAAATGAGCCATGCGGTGGCAACCTGTTTTCAAATTAAAGAAAGAGGTTTCATCCGGGAAGGATATTATGCCGACCTGGTGATTGCTGACCTGGAGGCCGGCACAACCGTGAACAAAGAAAATATCCTATATAAATGCGGATGGAGCCCGCTTGAAGGACATGTTTTCCCGGCAGCCATTACCCATACTTTTGTGAATGGCGCCCTGGTTTATGGAAACGGGGTGTGGAATGAATCAATAAAAGGAAAAAGGCTGGAATTCAACCGGTCCTGACCATCATTATAATTTATCAAAGAGGCCTGCATGCAGATAGACAAGATCACCTTCAGTGACATATCGATATTTCATCAGGAAGAAGAATTCTCGATTTTTCATAAGCTCAATTTCACAAAGACCATCGGTGGCAAGGAATGGTTGCGCCGGTTTTTTACAGAACCGCACCATGACCTGAAAAGAATCATTGGCACCCAGAACATCATCAAAGTTCTTTTATCACGCATTGAAGACTGGCCGCAGGAGATCACCAATGGAACCATTATCGTCATCGATAAATTCCTGGATTATAATCTCGACAAAGTGCCGGAGAATAATAATGCGGTCAACAGTTATACATACAAGATCCTCCACGGCCATGATTATTCGATGGTGAAATATTCAGTTCGGCATTTCGCTGATTTTTACCGGGGCCTGGGCAAGCTGCTGCAATTGTTTTCTGGGGTGGATCTTCCGGCCAATCTTTCCTTTTATTTTGACCGGATCAAAAAAATTTTACAGGAAGCTCCTTTGCAGAAACTATCAGCAACAAAGGCTGACCATGAGTTCAGCCTTCAGGAAAATTTATATTATGCAAGATTTGCAAAAGGTGATTATAAAAATGACACCTACGAGCTGATAGATATCTTCAGCAGGCTTGAGGCCTGGTATTCCATGGCGATGGCTGTGAAGACTTATCAACTACAGTTCCCGGAATTTGTGGAGCAGGAAGAACCCTTTCTGAAAGCCGAGGGTCTATATCATGTGATGCTGGGAAAACCTGTAGCCTATGACCTGGTGCTGGAGCCCAAACAGAATTTTCTTTTTCTTACGGGAGCTAACATGGCCGGGAAAAGCACGCTGATTAAGGCACTTGGATCATCTGTTTTCCTGGCACATATAGGTATGGGTGTGCCGGCGAGGCATATGCAGCTCACCCTGTTTGATGGTCTGCTCTCCAACATCAATGTGGCAGACAATATTGCTAAGGGTGAAAGTTATTTTTTCAATGAGGTGCAAAGGATCAAGAATACCATTTACAAGATCAATGATGGAAAAAAATGGCTGGTTCTGATAGATGAATTGTTTAAAGGCACCAATGTGCAGGATGCCATGAAATGCTCACTTACGGTGATAAAGGGATTAATTAAAATAAAGAACTCCCTGTTTATCCTTTCCACCCATCTTTATGAAATAGGGGAGGAGTTAAAAAATTATCCCAATATTTCTTTCAAATATTTTGAGACCAATGTGATGGATGACCAGTTGGATTTTTCCTACCAGTTGAAAGAAGGCATCAGCAATGACCGCATTGGATATGTGATCCTGCGGAGGGAAAAAGTGGTGGAAATGCTTGATAAATTATGAGTGGAATGACTACATCGAATGAAACGCCTATCTTTTGTTTTCAATAAATGAACAACATGCTCAAAGGCTTATTTGGTTTTTGCCTGCTGCTCACCCAGCAGGTTTCCGCGCAGGATATAGATGTTTTGCATTACCAGTATTCTTTATTGCTGACAGATAAAAATGATGTGGTGGAAGGTTCGGCCAGCATCCACCTGGTACGCCAATCAAAGGAGCCGTTGGTTCATCTTGACCTGGCCGGTCCTTCAAAAGGGAAAGGCATGGTGGTTTCTTCTGTGATGGAGAACGGCACCACGGAAATCAAATTTATTCAGAAGGATGATCAGTTGATCATTACCCTGCCTCCTGGCAAAACCGGGGATACCATTAATCTGACCATACGATACAAGGGTGTGCCCGCTGATGGACTGATCATTTCAAAGAACAAACATGGCGACCGAACTTTTTTTTCAGACAATTGGCCTACAAGGGCCCGTCAATGGATACCCTGTAATGATCGCCCGGATGATAAGGCTTCGTTTGAATTCTTTGTTTCCGCTCCGCAGCATTATTCAGTTATCTCCAATGGGGTGAGGATCAGTGAAAAGGTTTTACCAAATGGAATGAAGCAAACACACTGGAGGGAAACGGTTCCCCAGCCTACGAAAGTAATGGTGATTGGTGTGGCCAGGTTTGCAGTAAAGGAATTCGAGGCAAGTAAAACAGGAATCCCGGTCTCTGCCTGGGTTTATCCGCAGGACAGTTCCAAAGGTTTCCATGATTACGCTATCGTACCTTCCATGCTGGAGTTTTTCAGCGATTACATCGGGCCCTATGCCTACAGGAAACTGGCCAACGTACAGTCGACCACCATATTTGGAGGAATGGAAAACGCGAGTGCAATATTCTATGCAGAATCATCGGTTACTGGTGACCGTAAGTTTGAAGATGTGATGGCACATGAAGTGGCGCACCAGTGGTTTGGTAATATGGCATCTGAAAAATCCTTCAGGCATTTGTGGCTGAGTGAAGGCTTTGCGACCTATCTCACCAATATCTACTGGGAGCAAAAGTATGGTGTTGAAAAAATGCGGGAACGGCTGGAGAAAGACAGGAAGGAGATCATAGAATTTGCCAGGCAACATCCCCATGGTGTGGTAGACAGCAGTTGCAGCAATATGCAATTGCTCAATACCAATAGTTACCAGAAAGGAGGCTGGGTGCTCCACATGCTGAGGCGAGAAGTTGGCGATCAGCATTTCCAGAATATTTTACAGGCTTATTACCGCCAGTACATGGGTGGCAATGCAGATACAAGAGATTTTGAAGCCGTGGCGGAAAAGATTTCAGGCAGGGAGCTTACCTGGTTTTTTGACCAGTGGCTTTATCGTGCAGGCATACCACAACTTGAAATGGAAACGAGTGTAGGTAATGGTGAATTTAAATTTTACATCAAACAAAAAGGGCCTGTTTACCGGTTTAACCTCGAAGTGCACATAGTAATGGAGGATGGCGAACTCAGGAAAGAGGTTTTTGAAGTGAGAGAAGCATTATCAGAATTTAAAATTCCAATCAAAGGAACTTCGGTACAGTATACCATTGATCCGGAAGTGAATTTGTTGTTCGAATTAAAATGACCTCGGAGGTTAGGTGTTTGATTATTCGAATCTCCTTGTAGTTATTTAGTCAAATTTCATGACAAAATATTTACCATTAGTAGTCAGACCTCGGAAGTAACCTCCGAGGTTTGCCAGATATTCATGATTTCTTCCTCTCAACTGCTTTTGATGACTCGAAGATGTAACGTCATGGTTACCTTGGAGTTTGAGTGTTACATTACCTGATGTCCAGTACTCACATCTCATCAACTCTAATAACAATACCTAAGGCATAAGGAAGGCGAACTTCAAAGCAAACCTGGGAAGTCGGGCTCGTACTATCAGATTATATGGCGATTGTACCTCAACTGCTTTAACTTTAAAATTCACCGTCTAATCAAGAGCAGTAGGAGGATACCTCGGAGGTCCTGTTCCTGGAGCTTTTTCATAATCTGCTATTAAACAAATAGTAGCCACTAGGGCGACCTCGGAGGCTACCTCGGAGGTCGGATTGTATGTTGTTAAACCTGGTTGGAAAGATCTCCCTTACTTCCCGTTCTAACCGGCAAGTGAGTATTTGGTTATCCAATTATGATACCCATTATTGTCCTAAGATGCTTATATGACGGTATTTTAAATAAATGCCGACCTCGGAGGTAACCTCAGAGGTCGGGTGTTTGATTATTCGAAGTTCATACTGCTTGCAAATCAAATTTTCAGGACAACCCATCAGCCAAAGTTGCGACTGAACCTCGGAGGTTACCTCGGAGGTCGGATTGTATGTCGTCAAACCTGGTTGGAAAAATCTCCCTTACTTCAGGTTCTAACAAGCTTGTAAATATTAGGTTAGCCTATTATGGCACTGATTATAGTCCGGGACTACTTTTAACCTAAATGAACTTTGAATAAATGCCCACCTCAGAGGTAACCTCCGAGGTGGGGTGTTTGATTATTCGAGGTTCATATTACTTGCAAATCAAATTCAAGGACAACCCATCAGCCAAAGTTGCGACTGGACCTCGGAGGTTACCTCGGAGGTCGGCATGATCCAGGTTGAAAAAAACCTGTTTTGCTGAGGATTTACCCATTTTATGCTTATCCGAAGAAAGTAGTTTCGATTGTATGGACAGGTATAAAGCAATTTTGTCCCCAGGGGAATATTTCCATGTTTGCAACCGCGCAGTTGGAAATGATAAGCTTTTCATTAACGATGAAGATTATCTATATTTTCTAAAACTTTTTATCAAATACATTACGCCCGTTGCAGATGTTTTTTCATATTCTTTGCTTCCCAATCATTTTCACTTATTCCTGCGATTTTTCGAAAGAAAGCAAGTTTTTGCAAGGATGGAGCAATTGGAGTATGCTCATAATAATGAAGAGGCAATACCTAAATTTTTACTGCAGCAATTCAGTAATTTTTTTAATGCCTATGTTAAGGTTTTCAACTATAAGCAAGACCGTAAGGGGAAGCTATTCATGGAACCATTCTGCAGGAAATCCATTGATACTATGCAGTATTATACCAAGATCATTCATTATGTGCATGTTAATGTTTTACATCACGGTGTATGCAAAACCCTTGAACAATGGCCTTACAGTTCTTATCTCCCTATAATTAAGGGTAATGTTCCCTGGCTTAAGTCTGATGAGGTTATAAAGTGGTTCGGGAATGTTGAAGAATTCATCAGGTTTCACCATCAGCCGGTTTTGGTCAGGTCTTCTAAAAATCCTCATATTATTTCCATTTAATAACCTCGGATGTAACCTCCGAGGTGGTAAATGGAATGCACAAAATCAAAAAATAACCCCGGAGCTTACCTCCGAGGTTATATGTATTTTTTTACTTCCGCATACTTTTCGGTAATTATTAAAGTCAGAAACTCCAACTTCTATCAAACCAGCATCGTCACCGGGTTCTCCATATATTTTTTGAAGGTCTGCAGGAAAGAAGCTCCAACAGCGCCATCTACACTCCTGTGGTCACAGCTCAGCGTGATCTTCATCACATTGCTTACTCCAAATCCATCACCTTTCCTCACTACAACTTCCTTGATCCGGCCCACTGCCATGATTGCACTGTCAGGCGGATTGATAATGGCTGTGAATTCTTCAATATCCATCATGCCCAAATTGGAAATGGTAAAGGTGTTGCCAGTAAATTCATTGGGCTGCAGTTTCTTGTTCCTGGCTTTTCCTGATAGTTCCTTACTCTCTGCCGCGATCTGGCTCAGTGTCTTCTGATCCGCGAACTTGATCACAGGTACAATCAGGCCGTCTTCAATGGCAACAGCAACACCGATGTGAATATGATTGTACTGCCTGATGGAATCACCCATCCAGGAACTGTTCACGGCTGGATGTTTGCGCAAAGCCATGGAAACCGCTTTAATGATCATATCATTGAATGAGATCTTTACCTCGCTTACCTCATTCATTTGCGTTCGTGCCTGCATGGCCTGGTCCATATTGATCTCCATGGTCAGGTAAAAATGCGGCGCGCCAAATTTGCTTTCGCTCAGTCTTTTCGCGATCACTTTGCGCATCTGGGATATATCCCTGTCAGTATAACCTTCTTCACCAGCAGTCTGGTAAGCCGCAGCAGGAGCTGATGCTTTTTGGGCACCACCGGCATCCTGTGCCGCAGGTTTGAAATTGTCTATATCAGTCTTGGTAATCCTTCCATTATCACCCGAACCTTTCACCTGCGAAAGATCAATACCTTTTTCCTTTGCCATTTTTTTGGCAAGAGGGGAAGCCTTGATCCGTCCACCTTCATCAGTTGAATCATTGGTTTCTGAAACTGGCGCTTCAACTGGTGCAGCGGCTGCCGGTGTATTAGTTTCAGCTTTTGCTTCCTGTTTCGGAGCAGGTGTTGCTGAACCGGATTTGGAAGATGCTACTATGGCTTTCACATCCACCTTGCTTTCATCTCCAATGATACAAAGCAGGTCGTTCACCTGGATCTTTTCACCCGCCTGCGCACCCTGGTATAAAAGTGTGCCGTTCTTATAACTTTCCAGTTCCATTGTGGCCTTATCCGTTTCGATATCCGCCAGCACATCACCCTTCTTCACCTGGTCACCAACTTTTTTATGCCAGGAGGCCACCACTCCTTCCGTCATGGTATCGCTCAGCCTGGGCATCAGCACTACTTCGTCCATTTTTGAAAGATCCATGGAAGGTGATGATCCATTTGACTGGTTGCCGGTGGGTACATCTCCCTCGGCTTTATCGGGAGTATCGGTTTCCTTATCAACAGGTTTTTGCATATCAGGCTGGCCTTTTTGCGCGCCGTGGCCTGAAGTATATTGTGAAATATCTTCTCCGGCCTTTCCAATGATGGCCAGCAGTTCATCTACCTGGATCTTGGAACCTTTATCACCACCAATATGCAGCAGTGTTCCTTCCTTATAGCTCTCCAGTTCCATGGTAGCTTTATCCGTTTCTATCTCTGCCAGTAATTCACCCTTCTTTACAGGATCTCCAATTTTTTTATGCCAGGCAGCTATTACCCCTTCGGTCATCGTATCGCTCAGCCTGGGCATCAGGATCACTTCAGCCATGTGGTTCTTTAATTTTGAGAGCCGAAATTAAAGCAAAACAGGGAAATGAGATTTGTAGTTTGTAGTTTCCGCTGAAGTAAGGGGCACCATCGATAAACGAGCATGGAAATTATTGAACACGGGGGCAGTGTTTTAACGGTACAGGTCCCTGAGTTCTTCCTTCAAATCAAAAGGAGTCTGACCCAGGTCTTTGAGCTTAAGTTGTAAAACACCCCTGATCTCTTCAAAATTCCGGTGATGAAAACTGGAAATACAGGCAATCCTTTTATCATCCATTTCCAGGTAGAGGTAGTCAAAACTTCCGTTTTCTGAAGATAAAACCGAACTTCTCAAACCGCTGATCTCCCCCAGCCAGTATTGTTTGGGTTTTCCCAGTCCATAATAGCCCCGGATGGTCACCCGGTCATGCTCCAGTTCCAGCCTGATTGCTTTATTCCTCATTTCACCCAGAAGCAACCAGCTCCAAACAAATAGCAATAAGGGAACCAATGCCAGCAACCATAACTGCCCATTGGCATAATAGACGAGGGCAATGATCATAAGGGTGGTGAGCAACCACAATATGGCCTGGAAATAAGACCTCATCCAGAACCTGGACCTGATAATATGCATCTGAATTAATAATCCAGTTCAAGCCGCAGCCTGTCCTTCAGTTCTTTCACCAGCGGGTATTGTTCAATGATCTTCTGGTACTGCTCACGTGAAGAAAGCGGTATATCCACCTGCACTTTTTCCTGCTGGCCTTCGGCTAAGGTGATACCAAATTGCAATTGTTTATTGCAAAGTTTTTCCTGCAAGAATTCTGAGACCTTGTTTCTTTCGAAATCAAGAAATTTCTGGTTGATGTTGTTGTTCACAATCGCTTCAAAATGATTGCTGTCACGGATCACCAGTTCTGCCACCTCAAAACTTTGCCAGGCCGGGTTCTTTTTGATCTTGAGTTGTTCGATGTAAAGATTCCACGCGGCCTTCAAACCTTCCATTTCAATCGGCACATCCTGCACTTCTTCGATGCAATTCTCTTCCTTAATCTTTTGCCGGAGAGAATCCAGCGAGCCCAGTTTCACCTTGCCTGTTTTGGCAGGTTTTGATTCCACTACCCTGGGTTCAACCGGCATTTCAACTGGTTTTACTTTGGTGGAGGCGGGCGTTTCTATAATGAGTTTAACTTCTTCGGGCTTCTTTACTTCCTGCTTAGGTCCCGGCTTTACCGTGGGTTTCGGTTGAGAGGCAGGATGGGAAGCTATGGGTTGAATGTTCCTGAATGGGACGGATTTCGCTATATCAGTAAGTTTTTTTTTCTCAATGCGACCGCCATCACTGGTAATCTGGAGGGCCTGGGACAGGTAACAGAGCCTGATGAGCGTGAGCTCTACATGCAGTCTTTTATTGCGAGCGGCCCGGTATCCAATTTCTGCTTCATTCAGAATATTTAGCGCTGATACCAGGTAGCCAGCCTCCGTACGTTGTGCTGTTTCCACAAACCGCTGTTTAAAACTTTCCACCACTTCCAGGAGGCGCGAGACTCTTTCGTCCTTGCAGATCAGGAGATTGCGGAGAAATTCTGAAAAACCATTCAGCACCATATCACCTTCGAAACCTTTTTTATCAATATCATCGTACAACAGCATAGCCCCGGCCAGGTCCTGGTCAAGCATACAATTGATCAGCCTGAAATAATAATCAGCATCCAGGATGTTGAGGTGTTCGATGGTGTTTTCATAAGTGACTTCACCATTGGTAAAACTTACGATCTTGTCGAGGATACTCAGCGCATCACGCATGCAACCTTCACTTTTCTGTGCGATTAATTGTAGAGCGGTATCCTGAGTTTTGATATTTTCCTTATTGGCGATTCCTTCCATATGATCTACCGTATCCTGGAGGGTGATCCGTTTGAAATCAAAAATCTGGCAACGGCTCAGGATGGTGGGAAGGATCTTGTGTTTTTCCGTTGTTGCCAGGATGAAGATGGCATAAGGCGGGGGTTCTTCCAGTGTTTTCAAAAATGCATTGAAAGCCTGTGCAGTAAGCATGTGCACCTCGTCAATGATATATACCTTGTACTGACCTGCCTGCGGGGCAAACCGTACCTGCTCAACCAGGCTCCGGATATCATCAACCGAATTATTGGAAGCGGCATCCAGCTCATGAATGTTCATGGAGGTGCCATTATTGAAAGAGATGCAGGAATTACATTCATTGCAGGCTTCTCCATCAGGGGTCTGCTGTTCGCAGTTGATGGTTTTGGCAAGAATGCGGGCGCAGGTGGTTTTACCCACACCCCTTGGACCACAAAATAAAAAGGCATGTGCCAGTTGCTGGTTCCTGATGGCATTGCGGAGCGTGGTAGTGATATGCTCCTGTCCCACTACGGTATCAAAGGTCTGTGGCCTGTACTTCCGGGCCGATACTACGAATTTTTCCATAACACGGCTGCAATCTAAACAATCCCGGACATCTGCCTGCCACAATATATCCCCAGTGAAACAGGGGCCCGTTTTATAGGCAGATTTACTGCCTCCAATCACACCTGGCTGCCATAATATTTATGTACCCGATTTCCCTGCTTCAATGCGGGTTTATACTTACAGTTAATTCAATATAGGATGTCTTTTGAATTCTTTTGTCCTGTCAAATAAGTACCGGTAGGTAGTGAGTTTCCTGCTTTGGGCCACATCGCCAATCCCCTGCGCTACGTTGAGCATTTTTGGGTTGAAATCGCCGATCCATTGCATTTCATATTCGGTATATTCAAATGAATCCTTTCGCACGGTTTTATAGGCTTCTCCTACAATGAAGGCATCGATGCCCTTGCCCTGGAATTCGGGAATAATGCCAAAAACAAGACCGGTAAATTTTTTACAGGGTTTGGTTTTCTTTACCCAGAGGAATTTGAGTTTGTGCAGCAGGTCAAATTTTCCGTTAAGGTGTTTGAACCATTGGTTGAGGTCGGGAATATTTGTGAAGATGCCAATGGGTTTCTCCTCCTTGTAGGCAAACCACACAATCCTTTCATCCATCACTGGTTTCATTTTATTGAACATCAGCACTACCTGTTCTTTTTTCATTTCCTTTAAACCACCATGACCCGCCCACGCGGCATTATAAACTTCAGCAAAATCAGCGGCATATTTTTCGAGCTTTGATTTTTCAATCTGTTTCACACTAAAGGCCGGATCTTTTTCATATTGCGCATGTCTCTCAAAGATCTTTTTGCTCAGAAGCTGTTTGGGGTTCATGCCCAGGCATATCTGGTGGAAGAAAGCTTTGAATCCATAATTTTCGAACAACTGCTGGTAGTAAGGAGGATTGTAATTCATGCCATACAAAGGTTCCTGGAAACCTTCCACCACCAGGCCCCACCATCGGTCGCGCTCCCCAAAATTGATGGGGCCATCCATGGCTTCCATTTCATTTTGCAGCAGCCAGTGTTTTGCCACATCAAACAGCATATCGGCAGCTTCCTGGTTATTGATACAGTCAAAAAAACCAATGCCACCCACTTTTACATCATCTCCCTTGTTCCTGTATTTTTTATTGGTAAAAGCAGCGATGCGGCCGATCAGTTCACCTTTTCCATCACGCAACAGCCAGCGGTTCACTTTTCCGAAGCGGAAGGTTTTATTTTTTTTGGGATCAAATACATCGTTGATATCCTTGTCAAGCGGACGTATGTAATTATGATTTGCCTGGTTAACCAGCACATTCACTTTAATAAAATCCTTTGCTGCCTGTTGGTCCCTGACTTCTGTGAGCTGCATGTTGCCAAAAATAAATGATAACCGGGATTTATATAGGCCGTTAAATGAAGATGCCGCTTTGGTAAGCGGCATCCATTTTACAAAAACATTTTTTCGATCAGCTTCCGGTCATGATCATACACATCATCGCGGAAATTGAGCTGACCTCGTTCATCAACCCAGGCGGTGTAGTATGTAATCACCACCGGTACCGGGTCTTTAAGCTTCACAAATTTTTCAGTGCCGGCATTCATGGCCGCGTTGATTTTGGACGGAGTCCATTCAGGCTGGTCCTGCAAAAGATAGTTTGCCATTTTTTCAGGTTCAGCCAGCCTGATACAACCATGACTAAAGGCCCTTTTATCTTTTTTGAAAAGTGATTTGGAGGGTGTGTCATGGAAATAGATATTGAAACTGTTCGGGAACAGGAATTTCACTTTTCCCAGTGCATTGCCCGGACCGGGTTTTTGCCTGATACTGGGTAAGCCACCTTCACCGCCTGTTTGTTCCATATTCTGGCTGGCGAGGTAATTGGGATTGCTGGCCATGGCCGGCAGGATCTCATTCTTCACAATACTGGGAGGTACGTTCCAGTGCGGACTGAATACCACCTGGTTGAGGTCACCGTTAAACATCATGGTGTTATGGCCTTCCTTTCCTACCACTACTACCATATCAAAAGCTTTTTGTTTGCCTTCGTACATGTGCAGCATGAATTCGGGTATGTTCACCAGGATCAGCCTTCCACTTGGTTCTACAGGCATCCACCGCATTCTGCCTAGGTTCATCAGCATTTGCTGTACTCGTTGACCCGCAGTTACATTCAGGTCTTTAATCAGTTCCGCATCTGCAATTCCATCGGGTGTGTATCCAAACATCACCTGGGCTTTTTTCACAGCCATTTCCAATGTGTCGGTAAAGAGGGATGATGTATCGGAAGCGGGAAGCTCGCCCGTAACCTGCAATCTTCTTTTAAGGGCCACCACAGCAGGATCACTGCTTCCTTTCTTGAGTGATTTTTTTGTATTGATCTGGGGCCATCCGCCTGCTTTGGCAATATTATAATAACGGCCCAGTTGTTCCTTCAACAAGCGGTAGCGCTCGTGCACATCATCGAAATATTTATCGTCCTTGTGTTTTTTATTAAGCAGTGAATCGGCCACCTGCATGGCATCCTGCTTTTTGAAAGGAATGAAACGCTCCATTTCCTTTCTTTTTACATAACCATCCTCGAAATTACTCAGCATGTACATGAGAAAGTGCTGGGTGAGGGTAAGTTCTGTTTGTATAAAGGATTCGGATGCGCTGGCCCGGAGGTTTTCTTCTGATATCAGGGCTTCCATTCTTTTCTGGAGAACCTTGTCCTTGAGCGTTGTATCATTTTCATAATTGGCCGCGTAATCATGAAGGTTCCAGAAACCCAGGGCCTGCTCAGTTAGGCCATCATCGCTGAACCAGGCAAACTGGAAATTGCGGGTATTATAAAAACTGCGCATGCGGCGGGTGATCTTATCATCCAGTTTTTTTTCAACTATAAATTTCTCCATCTCCAAACTATCGAAGAACAGGGTGGAGTAGGAGTTGGCTTTTGTGATGCTGTAATCGCGTTTGCTGATCTTTTTTTCAGATTCGGGTTTGGAGCTGTTACCTTCCTGGCTGTCACCGTCATTACAGGAGGCAAGCAAGAGAAGGCCAAGGCCGTACAAAAAGATTTTCTTCATATGGATGAGATTTACAAATCACATGCCTTTAATTGTCCGCTGATGGCGCTGCTTCTTTTAGGAATCTTTAAGAAAAACTGTGGAAGATTAATCGCTGTTTTATCGGGAAATTTCACGCAAAGACGCGGGGTACGCAAAGAAATAGTTACGAGAATCCATAATTGCATCTTTATTTCTTTGCGCCTTTGCGTGAAACCCTCATTTTTACACTCATTAAATTATTTGATATGTCTAAATGCAATTTCAGCATCAGCTTTACCGGAACACCGGATGAAGTATATAATAAGGCAAAAACGGCGGTGGAAAAACAGGGAGGCAACTTCTCCGGCGACCAGTCAGCCGGCAGTTTCCAGATCAATGTTTTTGGTAATATCAGCGGTAACTACAGTGTTTCAGGCAATCAACTCGATATTGTGATTGAAGATAAACCGATGATGATCCCCTGTTCCGCCATTGAGAATGTGCTGAAAAGCCAGATAGGCGGTTAAAAGAGATAAAATCAAATTGGCAATTTACCCATGCCCCCTTACCTTTGCAGCCGAAATTGAAAACCCGCTCTGAAATGGGTTTTCAAAGCGAAAAAATCCTCTTTTAAAAGCTAAATATGGCAAAAGTCGGTAAGGTAAAACAGATCATCGGCGCCGTTGTGGACGTACAGTTCGAAGGCAGCCTTCCTGAAATCTATAATGCATTGGAAATAAAAAGGGAAAACGGTGACACCCTGGTACTCGAGGTGCAGAACCACCTGGGTGAAGACAGTGTGCGCACTATTGCCATGGACGGTACCGAGGGTTTGACCCGCGGTGTGGACGTGGTGGATACCGGTGCTCCCATCACCATGCCGGCCAGCGACCAGATCAAAGGCCGCCTGTTCAATGTAACAGGTGATCCAATTGATGGACTGCCCCCCGTACCAAAAGTTGGTGGCCGCCCCATTCACTCCAAACCCCCGGCATTCGAAAATCTTTCGACTGCATCTGAAATATTATTTACCGGTATCAAGGTAATTGACCTGATTGAACCTTATTCCAAAGGTGGTAAGATCGGTCTCTTTGGTGGTGCGGGTGTAGGTAAAACCGTATTGATCCAGGAATTGATCAACAATATCGCGAAAGCTTATGCGGGTGTTTCCGTATTCGCTGGTGTGGGTGAAAGAACCCGCGAAGGAAATGACCTGATGCGTGAGATGATCGAGGCCGGTATCATGAATTACGGTGAAGCCTTCAAACACAGCATGGAAGAAGGCGGATGGGATCTTTCCAAAGTAAACATGCAGGACCTTTCTGAATCAAAGGCAACTTTCGTATTCGGACAAATGAACGAACCTCCCGGGGCCCGTGCCCGTGTGGCCCTTTCAGGTCTTACCATTGCTGAATATTACCGCGATGGCGATGGCACAGGTAAAGGCCGCGACATCCTGTTCTTTGTTGATAATATCTTCCGTTTCACCCAGGCAGGTTCCGAAGTATCAGCTCTCTTAGGCCGTATGCCTTCAGCGGTAGGTTACCAGCCTACGCTGGCAACTGAAATGGGCCTGATGCAGGAGCGTATCACTTCAACCAAGAATGGTTCCATTACTTCCGTACAGGCGGTTTATGTACCGGCGGATGACCTTACCGATCCGGCGCCGGCTACAACCTTTGCCCACCTGGATGCCACAACGGTATTGTCGCGTAAGATCGCTGACCTTGGTATCTATCCCGCGGTGGATCCACTGGATTCCACTTCAAGAATCCTTACACCGGCAATTGTTGGTGATGCGCATTATAACTGCGCCAACAGGGTGAAACTGATTCTCCAGCGTTATAAGGAATTGCAGGATATCATTGCCATCCTTGGTATGGATGAACTGAGCGATGAAGATAAATTAACAGTAAGCCGTGCACGCCGTGTGCAGCGTTTCCTTTCACAGCCATTCCACGTAGCAGAAGCCTTTACGGGTCTGAAAGGTGTACTGGTTCCGATCGAAGAAACCATCCGTGGTTTCAATATGATCATGGACGGTGAAGTGGATGAATATCCTGAAGCAGCGTTCAACCTGGTAGGAAGCATTGATGATGCGATCGAAAAAGGTAAGAAATTACTGGCCCAGGCTCAGGGATAATTCCTGCCCCGAATGGGTTTGATGGATAATTTTTTTAACCTTAAATATTCCATTGAGGTGGAACAAAAGGTATGACTTTAGAAATATTAACACCGGAAAAAAAGATCTACAGCGGCGATGTTTATGGTGTGCAGATGCCGGGTATCAGCGGTTCCTTTGAGGTGCTTGACAAACACGCGCCACTGGTGAGTGCTTTAAAAGCGGGCAGGGTAAAAGTGCTGAGAGATAAGCAGCATACCACCAGCTTTGATATCCAGGGAGGTTTTGTGGAAGTGCTGAATAATAAAGTGACTGTGTTGGTGGAAGGCGCGATCGCTGTTGATTAATTTGGTAAAATATAATTTCAAAACTCCCGTATTGCGGGAGTTTTTTTATTTGTGTCAGTCATCATCATCATTTTCTTTTCTCCGGATCTTGAAAGTCCTTCTTGGTTTTTTTCCTGTATTGATTTTAGAAAAATACCAGAAGAAAGCCATCAGCATGAAAAGAAAGAAAAACAACATAATTGTTGAATTGATTTTTTAAATGAATTTCTTCCTGGAGGTTTCTTCAATCAGTTCAACTGAGGATCTATCGGGAAATTGATCATCATTTCAAACTCACCGCCGAGGTGTTTGAGTGAATCTTTCCAGATCTCTTCTGCATTGGGATGAAAGACCAGTTTTCGCACGGCCTCCACCGTGAGCCAGGTTTTTTCATTCATCTCCGTAGCAAGTTGACCTGCACTCCAGCCTGAATAACCAATATAAAAACGGATCTTTTCAGGGTCGGCCTGCCCGCTGTTGATCAGGTTTATAACGGCATCAAAATCACCTCCCCAGTACACACCCTTCATCACCTCCACACCACCAATGATCTCATCGGGATAACGGTGCAAAAAATGAATGGTATTCATCTGCACAGGTCCTCCATAATACACCGGTAATTTATGACCTTCTACTTCGGGAATCAATTCATCCAGTGTGTTCTCATACTGGCGGTTCAAAACAAAACCAATGGTGCCATCTTCCCTGTGCTCGGTCAGGAACACAACCGTGCGCATAAAGTTGGGATCTTTCAGGAAAGGATCTGCGATCAACAATACGCCTGGTGCAGGTTGTACCATAATGGTAAGTGAATAAGTGTTAAAAATAAGGCATAACAATCTTATGCCACCTATTTTGCCAATTGGCTCAATATTTTTGTAAACACGATTTTTTCCACCATATTGCCTGAAGTGAAACGCATTTTCCCGATAATCCTGATACTGATAACGCTCTCGCTGTTTGGAATTATTTATATCCAGATCGAATGGCTGAAGAATATGGTGCTGCTCCGGAAAGACCAGGTGGAGCAGAAAGTGGAGGATGTGGCCAGGAAAATAGGTGAGGACCTGACCCAGTACAAAGCTGCCCCGCTTGCGCCCAACAAGATTTTCCCGGAGAATAATTTTTCTTTCGAATATTCCAGGATCTACAGCGTAAGCCAGCGTTTTACTTCACAGGAAATTCATAAAAAAATAGAGGACGCTTTTGCAGCCAACAAACTTGATAATATTCCTTTTGAATTCGCGCTCATCACCCAGAGGGAAGATGAAATGCCCCATGCTGAAAGACAATCCAATAATTTCGCTTCCTGGTATGAGGACACCCAGAATCATTACCAGACCCATGTAGCCCTGGTACCTCCCAGTGCTTCACCGGCTGAAAACCTGGCACCTGATGAATGGCTCATTATTGTTGTGCCCAGTGTTACGGACATCGTATATAAAAGTCTCCGGTTACCTATTGGCATTGCCATATTGTTTACGTTGGTGATTTGCGCGGCCTTTGGACTTACACTCCGCACCATGCTGCGGCAGAAAAAGCTCAGCGAGATAAAGAACGATTTCATCAATAACATGACGCATGAGTTCAAGACACCTATCGCTACCATTTCATTGGCGGTTGATGCCATCAAGAATGATAAGGTGCAGCGTGATCCTGAAAAGCTCGGCTATTTCAGCAGTATTATAAAAGAAGAGAATCAAAGAATGAACCGGCAGGTGGAAACCATCCTGAAGTCTGCCCTGATGGACAGGCAGGAGGTGCAGCTAAATAAAAAACCTTTGCATGTTCACCAGATCATCAATGATGTGGCAGATAATTTCATTTTGCGTCTGCAGGAAAAACAAGGTGCACTTGAAATGGATCTATCAGCTACTGATGACCTCATAGAAGCTGATGAAGTACACATGTCCAATCTCGTGAACAACCTGATGGATAACGCAGTGAAGTATTCCAAGGAGAATGTACCACCATTAATCAAACTGAGCACCTCATCCAACAATAAAAAATTCATCATCCGCATCGATGATAATGGCATCGGTATGAGCCGTGAAACGCTCAAACGTATCTTCGAAAAATTTTACCGTGCCCATACAGGCAATATCCATAACGTAAAAGGTTTTGGGCTGGGCCTGAGTTATGTGAAGACGGTGATCGAAGGTCATGAAGGTTCCATCAAAGCCGAGAGTACTCCGGGCAAGGGAAGCAGTTTCACCATAGAGCTTCCACTCAAGAAAGACTAATCATTTCTCCATAACAAACTGCTGTCACCATAACTCAGGAAGCGGTAATCATGATCGAGCGCATGCCGGTAAACTTTTCTCCAGTCCTCACC
>JAEYUA010000248.1 GCA_023433755.1 Bacteroidota bacterium
GGGTCAATGAAAGTAAACTCATGATTGCTCCGTATACCAGGATCACGATAATGGTCATCCCGATTATTGATTCACCAGTAAGCCATTCACTTTCATAATCCTGCTGGTCTATCCAGGCAAGGACCAGTATTACCGGGAATAATATAATAGAGGGATATATGGCTGACCTGATATAATAATTCGTTAGGTTCATACAAATTGTTACCAACCGGATTGGTTGTTAAAATGTTCATCATTTTTTCAGCCTGCGCGTCACAAACTCAGCAGAATATGGCAAAGGTGGCAACCCAACTAAAAAGCACTTGATTTCCTATTCAATCCACGTAAAAATAACCGATTACCTCAGTAACTTTTCCATCTGTAACATGCACCTGCCTGAGTCGGTAGTGCGTTGATGAGGGAGATTCTGTATACTGATAACAAATCCTTTTTATACCAACGAACCATTTGACCAAGGGCTCTCCTAGTATCTCAATCACCTCTTCAGCATTCATACCAGTCCGGATTTTCAAAAATCCACTGTCTGAATACGCTGCGGCGTACTTTGTGTCCTCACCCCCCATGATCAATTTCGCCAATTCTCCCTTGTATCCATCAATGCTCAACTGGCAGGATTGCCGTTTAATAAAAACCAGGGCAGCTACTAATAAAACCATGGCTAAAAACAGGTATAAATATTTTTTCACGATTAATTCAAGTTCGAAATAAGTGAATAACAAGTAACAATCAATCTTTATTCAGTCCAGACCGAATCATTATGCTCATTCAGCAATTCAGATTTCAAAAAATAATTTTTGGCCTTTTCCTCATTTCCCAGTTTCCTGTTCACGATACCAAGATAAAAATTGATCAACTCAGTTTTAGGCTGCATTCTCTCAGCTTCCTCCAGGTGCTCGAGTGCTTTTGACAGATCATTAACTTTCAAAAAATAAGTACTCATATTCCGCCAGGCATAAGAATTATCCTGGTTCATTTCAAATGCATGGAATATATCAGTGAATGCATTATCCAGGTCACCGAGTTGCAATTTGCAGTACCCCCGGTTATTATAAGGATAATCCCAGTAAGGATCGATTGATATAGCCTGCGTAAAATTTTTTATTGCTTCTTCATACTTTTCCTGTTGAAGGAGCGCATAACCAATATAGTTGTAAGCTGAAATGTCTTTCGGATCCGATTCCAGCATTTTTTTTCCTGCCTCAATAATTTCACCGAAAGCCCTGTTTTCAAAACCCCTGCCAATCTGGAGGTTCAGTTGAAATTTCATATCGGCAGCTTTCACACTAGTTTCAGAAAGAAGGGTATCATGCGTATGCGTTAGAAATTCAAAATCTCTGCGAAACAGTTCAGCGGTATTCCTGTTTAAAAAGGGAATGAAATCCTTTGCCTGCTTCCCGGATATATAGCAAATCAGCGCATTGGCATAACTTATTATTTGCGGGGGCAGGTAACCCGACCGGCTGATCCAGTAAAAATCGCTGGTCACGACACTATTGGCAACGAAGATGCCGAATCCAAAAAAGATGCTGGCCAGGTCAGTTAATGGCTCAAGGTCCTGCTCATTTTGCTTCAGGTAATTGCCACCCAGTAGTTTTACATGTGCCAGTTCGTGCACGATAACAGAAGTCAACAACAATGGTTTTTCCAGGTTTGACCGGGCAATCTGGACCTGGAATCTTTTTTCGCCGGTTTCATAGATTTTGTTGTAAAGACCTGCTGCATCGCGGAATTCTCCCTGGGGAATCATGATATCCCATTGTTTTGATTGGATATCATCGAAGATCTTGATCACTATCTCTTCCGGGTCCAGGTTCAATGCATCACAAAGTTGTTTGAACAATTCACGGAACTGGTCCGGGTCCTTCAGGTTGTTAAATGGAAAATTCTCTAAAGAAGGCAGAATAAACGGCTGTTCTCTTACAGGCTCTACACCGAAATGTTCAATGAACCAGAGCATATTCTGTTCGATCCAGTCTTTATCTTCCGGAGTAACGGAAGGCAAGTATGTTTTTTTGGGAAATAATCTGAACATGAATTTGAGAGGATCCTAATAATCAGGACATCTTAAAATGAAAACTAAGGAAATTTTGCAGGATTTAATTTTATGAACATTGTGAAATCAGCCAGCACCTGTCAAAGCGCTGGTTTTTCAAATCGTCTTTCCTGATCCAGAAGTAAAGACGCCCGACATCTCCCCACATCATACCCGCTTCTTCATTGCTGTCTACCTGGAACAGGAGGATCCAGCTATCTTTATTCTTCTCCAGTTCTTTGGCCCTTGGATCATTATATCCTGAACCATCACCACAGTAAAGTCCATTGGTGACCAGTTCACATTCCAGTTCCATAGGTCCCTGGATATTATCTGAATGTCCAAGGAGTTTGTTCGTTTCACCGGTCAGTTCATCAACCAGGTCAAAATAGCTGTCCATTTCCTTTTGTGAAAGTCTTTTAGATACGTAACTCTGCTCCCAGTTGGGCAGGCTTAAATCGGGAAGAAAGGATAGCATGCATGGGGAATACCTCGAATATTCTTTCAGACCGGCCGGGAATTTTTGCCTGGCCAGTTCTTTTAGGTTCCCTTCAAAATAATACACTTTGAATTTATCCTTGTCCCTGATATCAAAACCCCATGCCTCCTGCTCTGCAGAATAGAAAAAATATAAAATGCCTTTGTGAGGCAGTTGATCTGATAAGTCGTGGTCAGCTACTTCTTCGAGGTTAACCTGGGCGATAAAGGAAAGATAATCGCCGTTATCTTCCTTAAACCACTCCACTCCAGATGGCAGGTCGGGCTGCCCGCCTATCTTGCTTTGCCCTAAAACAAATTCAATTTCATCAGCGGTCGACAGCCTTGCTGTGATGGCCGGCCTGAGAAGCGTTTTAAAGTAATTCCAATGCTGGGACAATCCATTTTCCGTGAACGCCTTTTCATAAATCTCCAGATATTCTTTTGTGAAAGCTGATGTATCATAACCGTCTGCCGTATCCTGTTGAATGTCTGCACTGGATAAGAATTCGACGGGTTGGGTTTTGCGACGGAGCATGGCGGAGCCTATCAGCAATAAAATAATGACGGCTATGAGGAGAATGATATTCATATGCTGACTGGCTTTCATAAGTTTGAACCTGGTACTTAGCCCTGATCGGAATGTAAAGAATAAGGTAAATGTTTCAAAGTAGTTGAAAAAAAGTGAAATGACAAACCCGGGTTAGTAGTAACCTCCACGTCATTTGTGGTGGCTTTATCCTGCATTTTCGTAAGCCTTTTTAATCCATTCCATTACTTCCTTGTCAATTTCACTTACGCTTGCAAGATTGATTTTATGCGAACACATTGAGTTAGGTTTTTCTGCTTCTAATTTCCCTTTTGCTTCCTGCCCCTTTAAATTAATACCAACTTCGAACCGGGTTTTGGTGGCGGGATTTAAGGTTGAAAATTGTTTCTTGCGTCTCAAACTTACATAAGTATTCTTAGGAGCGATTTCAATGTCGTTTCCGAATGATTGAATTTCAGAAAGAAGTTTGTCGTATATGGGTTTCAAATGTTCCTTTCCCATATACTGGCTGGTGATCAGGTCATCTTTATTTTCTACCGAACCCGCATCGCTCTCGTTGGCTTTGTGAGCAACAAGATTGGCAAATCCGTGGGTAAAATAATGTTGTTCTTTCAAAAATTTTATAATATCCCCGTGTTTTGCAAAATTTCGTTGTTTAACAATGTCAATCCATTGTTCCAATGATTTACCTGTGTTTTTATGCAGATTTTCAATCATGGTTTGTGTTGCTTTGTCCATATGATTGCGAGTTTAATAGTCGAGGTTTTGAACGAAAATGTTAAAAAATAGATGCACTATTTAATATCATTTTATGGATATTCCAGCAAATTGAATAAAAACCGTGTGTGAAAGGCAATCGAATACAATTTCAACATTGCTCCATCAAAAATCAGACTTCTGAGTTCCGCCAAAGAATTTTTCAGCATTCAAATGATATATTTTTTTCTTTTGCTGTTCTGACAGAAACCTGAGCGATTCTACCGAAGTTGTTACTTTATTGATATCACCATTATCAGAGCCAAACATTAAGCGGTCTTCCAGGCCAGCCTCAATAAATGCCTGCATGATAATTGAAAACATTGATGAAGGCACTATATCAGGATTTGAAATCACAGATATATCTGCATACACTTCCCCGAATTCCTTCATCACCTTAATCGTTTCCTTGAAATGATCTACCCCGCTATGCATGATCCAGACCCTTAGCCTTGGAAATTGCGTTAATAATGGCTTCAATAATATTGGATTGCCCAATTCCATGTTGAAATTTGGACTACCATGTCCCGGACCGGCACCGCCTGTATGTATGCCTACAGGCAAATTATATTGTTGCGCCAGCCGGTAATAAGGAAACAAGGAAGAATCAGCGGGAGCAATGCCATAGTATTGATTCAAAATCTCACCGAAATAATCGATTTTGCCGTTCCTGATCTGTTCTTCCACCCATTCAAGGGCAGGCCAGTCCTTACCTGTACCATAACAAGCCTGTAAACTATAAGGCACTTTGCCATTTGGACAGGGCAGCATAAGTCCATAGAGTAGCAGGGTATCATACATGCTTCGGTAACGGTCCTGCAACTCCCAGGAAGTACTGATGGCGGCCCTGTACACCCCGGCATTTTTTAGGGAAATTATCTGTGAGGAAGGATCTTTAGCCCCATGGAGATGAACGTCAAATATTTTTTGCGAAAAAGCCGGCATGGAGAGAAGCGCTGTTATAACCAGCACAATTGATATCACTGACTTCATCATTTGATTTTTAGGTATTTTTTCAACAACATAAATCCTGGATACAGGTGAACACCTATGATATTTGACTTTTCAATCTGTAGCCGGATTTTAGTTAGGGATCTTTCCTGATCTTACTTGCGTTGATGAAAATAATCATTTTCAAGCGGGGTTACTCCGGTTTAATGAGTGCCTTCCGTCACCTTGACCGCCAATATTTCTTCTAAGTGAGACTGGTGATGGTGTAAGGGATTGAAAGAAAAGTGATAGAGAGCATCACATCAGAAACGCATCAAAGCGTCACCTTCGGCAAAAGCTCTTTGTTTATCCAAACGGATACAGAACCTCCCGGGCAATAAAACTCCGCTTCGCCGTTCTCGTCAATGATGATTTCCTGCATTTCGTGCTGCAGGGCATCCACAAATATTTTTCCAATGTGCCGCTGGCCCACAAACATCCGTTTGTTGCCCGGGTCACCGTTGGAAAGTACAACCGCACAGCCGCTGTGGGGCACATCGTCCTCCCCTTCTCTTGTCCAGCCAATGCAGGTGGGATGGTCAAAATAGTTGTGCTCAGTGCCATAGGAAGCTTCTTTGCGCAGCCTGCACAATACGGGCAGGATCGTCATGGCTGGCATCACCACATGATGATCTCCGCCGTCCTGTCCCTTATCAATGTATTCGGCGCTATAGAGGTCGGGGTAAAAAATGCATGGGTATCCTTTCTCCCGCAATAAAATCAGTGCGTAGGCAATGGGTTGAAACCAGGGCTCGACCGGCGCCTCCAGTGCCTGAAGTGGCTGCGTATCGTGGTTGGACACCAGCGTTACAGCCAGGTGTGGATGCGACTGAACCAGGGTACCATCAAAGATGGTTTGCATATCAAACCCGCTGCCGCTGCGGGAAGCGGAATGAAAGCGGTTTTGCAGGGGCGCATCAAACAGCGACACTTTTCCATCGGTAGCGGCAATGTATTGCTCCAGCACCGGCAAATTGCCGGGCTCCCAGAATTCGGCAACGGTAAACATTTCCTTGCCCGTTATGCCTCTCATGTAGCCCAGCCACTCGTTGTAAAATTGAGGGGCAATATGCTTCACGGCATCCAGCCGCATGCCGTCAAACTTTGTAGTGTCGTAATACCATTTACCCCAGCGTTTTAATTCTTCCCGCACCGCAGGATTACGAAACTCTACATCGCAAAACATCAGGTAGTCGAAATTTCCTTTTTCGTCCGTCACCATCTGCTCCCAGTCTGGAAAATGGTTTTGGATGTTGAAGATGGCTGTTTCACTATTGCCATGGTCGTAGTCCACACCGGAAAAACAAGTATGGTCCCACTGGAAAGTTGAGTACTTGTTATTCCGGGATGGATAAGTAAAACGCGTGAATGCTTCTACCTGGTAAGGTTCACTTATAGGTTCATTGCGATTGTCGGGGTTCATCTTCACTACCTCGATGGTTTCCGTTTCATCCGCACCGCCCAGGTGATTGAGCACAATGTCCACATACACCTGTATGTTGTGCTGGTGCAGGGTTTCAATAGCCTCGATATATTCCTGCCGCGTGCCATACTTGGTGCGTACGCTTCCTTTGCTGTCAAATTCGCCCAGATCATACAAATCATAAACATCGTAGCCGATTGAATGGGCGCCTTCGGTTCCTTTATAAGCAGGAGGC
>JAEYUA010000273.1 GCA_023433755.1 Bacteroidota bacterium
TAGCCACCCAAAATCCATTGGAACAGGAAGGTACTTATCCCTTACCTGAAGCACAGGTGGACCGCTTCATCATGAAAGTGGTGGTAGGTTATCCCACCCGTAATGAAGAGCAGCAGATCATCAGGCAAAATGTACAGGGTATCCAGCCAGGGGCTGTAAACCAGGTGGTGAGTGCGCAGGAGATCCTTCATGCCCGGCAGATGGTGAAGGAGATCTATATGGATGAAAAAGTGGAACAGTATATTCTTGATATCGTTTTTGCCACACGTGAACCTGAGGATTTTGGCCTGGCCCATCTGAAACCGCTGATCTCTTATGGATCTTCACCCAGAGGCAGCATCAACCTCGCCCTTGCTTCAAAGGCCCAGGCATTTTTGAATAAGAGAGGTTATGTGATCCCGGAAGATGTACGCAGCATCTGCAACGATGTAATGCGTCACCGTATAGGACTGACCTACGAGGCCGAAGCAGAAAATGTGGATGTAACCAATATAGTGGAACAGATCCTCCAAAAAATCGATTTGCCTTAAACACTGGTGGTTTCGATTTAGACTTTTGACTTTTGACTTTTGAATTTTGACTTAACATAGATCTTGCTCACAACAACAGAAATATTAAAAAAGGTCCGCGCGCTAGAGATCAAAAGCAAAAAGATCACCACTGATCTTTTTACGGGTGAATACCATAGTGCTTTCAAGGGCAGGGGCATGTCGTTCAAAGAAGTGAGAGAGTATGCTGCGGGAGATGATATCCGTTTCATTGACTGGAATGTATCAGCCAGGTTTGGCCATCCCTTTAGTAAGGTTTTTGAAGAGGAGCGTGAACTCACGGTGATGCTGCTGGTTGATTTAAGTGCGAGTTCGCTGTTTGGAACGGTGCATGCCAACAAAAAAGATATTGCTACGGAAATCGCGGCCGTGCTTTCTTTTTCGGCGGTGAATAATAATGACAAGATCGGTGTGATTTTTTACAGCGACAGGATTGAAAAATACATCCCGCCCAAGAAGGGAAAGCAGCATGCCCTTTATATTGTAAGGGAACTGCTTTCAATGGAACCTCGCCAAAAGACAACCCAGCTCAGTGTGGCGCTTCGTTATTTCAACAATACCACCCGTCAGAAAAGCATAGCTTTTGTGCTGAGCGATTTTATTGATGCCAATTACGGTGATGCATTGAGAGTGTCCAGCAATAAACATGATATCATCGGGATCAAGCTTTATGATAAAATGGACCGGTTGCTGCCTAACATAGGTATGCTTAAGGTAGAGGATTCTGAAACAGGGAAACAGAAATGGGTGGACACCAGCAGTTCCCTGGTGAGATTTGAATATGAGAAGGAATTTTTCAGGATCACTGATTATTCAAATGATACTTTCCGAAAATCAGGCTGCGACCTGCTGCATGTAAGAACAGATGAGGATTATGTAAAAGTGTTGCAAAGATTTTTTATCAGCCGGAACAAATGATGAAGTACAGCATTCCCATTTTTTTGATCTTACTGGTGCCCTGTTGGTTACAGGCGCAGGAAGTTTCGGCTGTGGCTGACCGTGATTCCATTCTTATTGGAGAGCAGTTTAAGCTGACCCTGAAAGCGGAATCCATAAGGAGCGGTTCTGTTTCCTGGCCTCAACTGGATAGTATTCCGGGCTTCGAGATCATCAGCGCTTCAAAACCTGATACATCCGAATCTGTCCGGGGTATCTCTGTTACGCAGCAATTGATCCTTACCAGTTGGGATTCCGGCAGCCTGAAAATTCCATCCATACGTTTTGGCAGGTATGGCACAAGGCCTTTGAATATTGAAGTGGGCTATTTACCACTCGATCCCAACAAGGATTACAATGATATCAAAGATATCCTGCTGGTACAGCGACCCAGGGATTCAAAATGGTACTGGTACATCATCTTTGGACTGGTGCTGGTGGGACTGTTCCTCTTATTTTTCCCAAAAATGAAAAAGCAGGAAGTGGCTGCGGTACTTCCGCCTGAAAAAGCCTATGACGCGGCCATGAAAAAGCTGGAGAAGCTGGAGCAGGAAGCGATCGGGGATGAGAAATCCTATTACACGGAACTGGTGCATATTTTCAGGGAGTACCTGCAAAGAAAAAAAGGTATCGAGTCACATGCCAAGACCACGGATGACTTAATGGAACCAATAAAGGCTTTGCAATTGCCTGGGGAACAGTTGGAGCGGCTGGTGGTTTCACTCCAGATAAGTGATATGGTGAAGTTCGCAAAATACCAGTCGCTGGAACAGGAAAAGAAAGAAGCCTTTCACAATATCAGGGAAAGTATTGAATACATAGAGCGGAACCACCATGCTGTATAACTGGCTTCAACATATCGAATTCAAATACGAATGGCTCCTGCCGCTGCTGCTGGTGTTGCCAGTGCTTGCTTTTTACTATTACCGCACTGGTAACTGGCGTAAATCTTCTTTCCTCGTCACTACATCAGAAGCCTTCAGGGTTCGTACTGTGAAGAATACACTGATTCACCTTCCTTTCTGGTTAAGGCTTTTATCCGTAGGCTGCTTATTGCTGGCGCTGGCACGTCCACAGACCAGGGATGTACAATCGAGAACAAAGGGACAGGGCATTGATATCATTCTTTGCATGGATGTGAGCGGGAGCATGACAGAAAAAGATTTTGTTCCCTCCAGGCTTGACGTGGCCAAACAAATGGCGGCGGAGTTTGTAAGGCAGCGGCCCATAGACCAGATAGGACTTGTGATCTTCCAGGGAGAGAGCTTTACACAATTTCCCTTAAGTACCGACCATGGTGGCCTGCTGGACCAGATCATGAACCTGCGTAGTGGCATGCTGGTAGATGGTACAGCCATTGGTGAAGGCCTGGCTACTTCAGTGGAAAGGCTGATGGGCAGTGCTACCCGCTCGAAAGTAGTGATATTGCTAACCGATGGCAATGAGCAGCCGTCCACGCAGCGGCTTGTTGATCCCTATACAGCCCTGGAGATCGCGAAAGCAAAGCAGGTGAAAGTGTACACGATCGGCATGGGTGTACCCGGTGCTACTAAAGTGGTGGATGAAGGAACGGTGGAAAGTGAAAATACTTTTTTGGATGAGACCCTGCTGAAGCGCATTGCCGCTGAAACCAGGGGTGAATACTTCAGGGCAACGGACAGTGAGAGCCTTCAAAAAGTGTATGACCAGATTGACCAGCTTGAAAAATCTGAAATTGAGGTCATCACCAGGACGCGCTTCCAGGAGCAATTCATTTATTTTATCATGGCAGCCCTGTTCTTCCTGTTACTGGATATAATTTTGAGGTATACTTATTTAAGAACTTTCCCCTGACATGCAAGGAACCGTTTACAGATCAACAGGAAGCTGGTACTTCATCAAGAATGAGCAGGGGCAATTCCTGAATGCCCGGATGAAAGGCGTTTTCAAATTGGATGGGATCACTTCTACCAATCCTGTAGCGGTAGGAGATATCGTGGATTATGAATCGGAAGGATCCGAAGGCGGGGTAATGATAACGGGTATCCATGACCGCAAAAATTATATCAACCGGCAATCGCCGCGGCATAAATACCAGCAGCATATAGTAGCCGCTAATATTGACCAGTCGCTTTTGCTGGCCACGGTCAAAGAACCACGCACTTCACAGGGATTTATTGACCGCTTCCTGGTGGTATGCGAGATGTACCACATCCCTGCAGTGATTCTTTTCAATAAACTGGACCTGTATGGTGAAAAGGAAATGGCATTGCTGGAATACATGGAAGCGATCTATACCAGCATTGGTTACCAGGTGCTGGCTATGAGCCTGAAGGAAAACAGGGGTGTTGACAGGGTTGAACAGATCCTGCAAAACAAGATCACGCTGGTGAGCGGGCATAGCGGTGTGGGCAAATCCTCTTTCATCAATGCAATCGTTCCTGAGTTGGAGATCAAAACAAAAGATGTGAGTGGCTGGAGCGGTAAGGGCCAGCATACCACCACCTTCGCTGAAATGTATGACCTGCCTGGCGGAGGAAGTATCATTGATACGCCGGGTATGAAAGAATTCGGACTGGTAGGAATAGAAAAAGAAGAACTCTCAGGCTATTTCCCTGAAATGCGCCAGCGGTTGAATGATTGCCAGTTCAATAATTGTTTACATATTAACGAACCTGGTTGCGCCATCAAGGATGCAGTGGTGAGCGGAGAGATCCATGAGGACAGGTATGTGAGTTATTATAATATTTTGGAGAGTATTGAGAGAAGACGATAGGGGATAAGACAAAAGGCAAAAGGCAAAAGTCAAAAGTCGGAAGTCGAAAGTCGGAAGTCTTGCAAGTGTGCAATTAATTTTTTTGGGAATCAGTCATTGGTCAAAGGTCTGCACACAACTTTCTCCCCCCGGATAAAATCCAGGAAATTTTTTGAACTGAAAATAAAAGGATAATGGAGTAGGAGAGGAAACGTTTTATGGACTTTTGTCCATGGTCCATGGTCTTATGCGATCTGCTGCTTGCGCATATCAACCGTCATCAGTTTGCCTTCGATAACATTGGCCAGTTCTACAACAGCCTTGTTGTCTTTTTTACGGGCATCCTTGGTCTTTGTTGGGAAAACGGAAATACCATTGTAGATGCTGTAGTGCAGGGTCAGTTCATGATGACCGATCGCGAATTGCCAGCTAATGGCATCGAAATCGTCTTCCTTGCTGATGAAATTGATCTTGAGCTCATCGCTCAGGATGTCAGCGATCTGGTAGAAGCGCTTTAATCCGCCGTCATCATCAATGACAGCTTCTGTACAACCTAAAGTTGTTCGTAGGGTCAGGCTCATAAAAAACCAGTTTTTATTTGAATGAATACTTTTCTATAAGACAACAAAAGGAACCGTTTTGTTGCATTATGCAATTGTTATGCCTTGAACTTTCCGGCCTTGCGCTGTTCTTTTTTAGACATATCCAGGGCTTTTTCTGCGCCTACATTGCGGCCGTTGTTGCCGCACCCGTATTTGGGCTGGAACAAACTGCATGAAGAAACAAGCAACGAAAAACTGAGGAGATAAAAAGTGTAACGTACAGTTTTCATGAAAACGGTTTGTATAAAGATAAAATGATTTGCGGAAGATCAAAAGGCTTCCCCGGCTTTATTTACCTGCTGGAACCAGCGGGCATAACCCACATAGTTGTTGGCAATCCTATTGATCTCACCTTCAACCTTTTCTGTAGAAATCTCTTTCACCTTTTTTGCCGGCACCCCGGCATAAATAGCACTTCCTTCACAAATGGTTCCTTCCAGCACCACCGCTCCTGCGGCAATAATGGTGTTGCTGTGGATCACCGCATTGTCCATTACAATGGCACCCATCCCGATCAATACATTATCATGCACTTCGCAACCATGCACAATGGCATTGTGCCCGATCGAAACATTGTTGCCGATCAGGGTTTTGGTTTTTTTGAAGGTGCAATGAATTACAGCCCCGTCCTGGATATTCACTTTATTCCCGATGCGGATACTGTTCACGTCACCCCGCACAACGGTATTGAACCAGATGGAACATTCATCACCCATCACCACATCACCCACGATGGTGGCGTTAGGGGCAATAAAACAGTCTTTTCCCCAACGGGGCATATTCGATTCAACAGGAAGGATCAGCGCCATGCGGCAAATATCCGGTTTTTTAAAAGGCAGGCCAATTGGGAATGATGACCCGCTACACCTTACTTTGCAGCATGAACCTGCGGCAGTTATTTCTTCAGCATGTAGCCCAGACTTCCATGGCACCGCTGGCAATTGAGATCGTGAAGGCAGAAGGCTCCCTACTGACCGATGCGGCCGGCAAAAAATATATCGACCTCATTGGAGGGATCAGCGTGGCCAATATTGGTCACCGCCACCCGGCTGTGATCGAGGCTATCAAAAAACAACTGGATGATTATCTACATGTGATGGTGTATGGAGAATTTGTACAGGGGCCCCAGGTACAATATGCCAGGCAGCTTACCAATCATCTTCCACCCTCACTGAACTCCGTTTATTTTACCAATTCAGGCGCTGAAGCAGTGGAGGGTGCCATGAAACTCGCGAAAAAATGTACGGGCCGTACAGAGATCGTTGCTTTTAAAAATTCCTATCATGGATCAACCCAGGGAGCACTCAGCATCATTGGCGATGAATACTGGAGAAATGCTTACAGGCCCCTGTTGCCCGGAATACATCATATCAACTACCAGTCATTCGAAGACCTTTCACTGGTAACCGAAAATACTGCCTGCGTAGTAGTGGAACCAGTGCAGGCTGAAGCAGGCATCATAGCACCTGCAATAGAATGGCTGAAGGAACTTGAAAAAAAATGCAGGGATACCGGTACGCTACTCGTTTTGGATGAAATCCAGACAGGGTTCGGCCGTACAGGAAAATTATGGGGCTTTGAACATTCGGGTATCCTTCCTGATATTCTTTTACTGGGGAAAGCCCTTGGAGGCGGCATGCCCCTCGGCGCTTTTATAGCAGATAAAAAATTGATGGATCAGTTCACCGATCAACCGGTACTTGGGCATATTACAACATTTGGTGGTCACCCGGTTTGTTGTGCGGCCGGCCTGGCCGCCTTCCAGGTGTTGCTGGATGGTGATCTTTTAAAAACCGCGGTGGACAAAGCGGACTTCTTCAAAGAGCAATTGAAAGAACTTCCAGTGAAACGTATTAATTCAGCAGGCCTTTGGATGGCACTGGAATTTGAAGATGCGACGCAGTGTAAAAAGGTGGTGGATGAATGCATCAGCAAGGGCGTGCTGACCGACTGGTTCCTGTTTGCTCCTCAATGCCTGAGGATCTCACCTCCATTGAATTTATCCACAAATGAAATACTGCAGGCTTCAGGTGTACTGAAGAAAGCAGCCGTGAAGTTCTGCTCATTTTAGTCTATCCTGCTTTTGATTATCTTGCCGCAAACCAAAACTGATGCAAGGTACCCGTGTGGCATTTCTATTTGCCTTTATCGCTATTTCAATTTCTTCATTCTCCCAACAAAAATGGCCTAACACGCTTTTATGGAAGATCAGTGGTAATGGTCTTAAGCAACCATCTTACCTGTATGGTACGATGCATTTGCAGGACAAAAGATTGTTCCAGTTCACCGATTCTGTTTACCAGGCTTTGGAAAATGTGGAGGGTTTCGCCCTGGAGGTAGACTTTAATGAACTGGTGGACAGCATGCTTTCACGTGAATTCAAAAAAGCCGAGGAGGACCTGCTGGATAAGATGCGCCTGCGACTGAAAGACCAGGCAACTGATGAGGATATGGATTCAATTGTGAAAGCCCTGAAAGTGGATCCGGAGAGCATCAGCAACAAAGACCTGAAAAAGATCCGTGATTACAGGATGAACAGGCTGGTACAGCGGGGCGAAATGCAGACCATAGTGGATGGTTATTTATATGGCCTTGCCTTGCGTATGGGTAAATGGCTGGGTGGCATTGAAGATGTAACCGACCAGATGGATCTGAAAGATGAAATGGGAGCTGAACTTAGTGCTGATGAAGTATTCCTTCCCGAAAAAATACTCAGGAGCCAACTGGAGGACCTGGTTAAAATCTATCTGAATAAGGATTTGCAGAAGATTGATGAATATACTCGTGCCAGGTACAGTACTGAACAAAGAGCAATCATACAAGTCAGGAGAAATTATAAAATGGCGGCAAGAATGGATAGCCTGAGTATGCGCAGAACCATGTTTTTTGCTGTGGGTGCGGCCCATTTACCGGGTGAGGAAGGAGTGATCACTTTATTAAGGCAAAAAGGATTTACAGTAACACCGGTATTCTCCAGCCGGACCATAAAGCCGGAAGTGTATGCAGCTAAGCTCTCCGCGCAACCCTGGCATAAAATAGAGGAAGCCGCATTCAACCTGGAACTGCCTGGTCCGGCTAAGGATTATGACTTCTTTGGTGATGCCATGACGATGAAAGTATTCTTTGATCTTCCCACCATGACGTTTTATATGGCTGGCAATGGTTTGAACAGTAAAAAAGACCTGAACCTGGATACCTTATTTGCAACCATGGTCAACCGCATGGGAAGCCTGGATGATAATGTTCAGTCCAAAAAGATCAGCCATGGTAAACTGGCCGGAAGAGAAGGAAGATTCAATACCGGGCAGGGCGCAGTCAGGATCAGGCTTTTTCATCAATACCCCAGTGTTTATTTCCTAATAGCCTTTTCTTCGAGGGAGGCCAACCTGGATAGTAAGGATGTAAGCAGGTTTTACAATTCATTTGCAGCTAAAGAGATCCCAGTAAATAATAATACCTGGTCGCGGTTTACGATCCCGGGCAAGGGTTTCAGTATAGAAATTCCAGGGAAGCCAAAGCCAAATAAGGTGGTTGATGAACAGGCAGACGGTACGGAATGGAAGTTCAGCACTTATGATTATACGGATCATTTGAATGGTATTTATTACCTCGTGCAGATCCGCGAACTAGCCTCCGGTTATTACCTGGAAGGGGATACCAGCTATTACGCGGGTTATTTAAACGACATCCGTTCCAGATTCGATACGTTCTACAACAACCGCTCTTTTCTTTACCAGGGCTGGTCAGCATTTGAATTGAGTGCTGATCTCAAAGGCTCGGGTTTCAGGATATTGAATGTGCAGAGAGCCAACAGGATCTATTCATTTATTGCAGGTGGCGCTATCCCGCTTGATTATTCAGCTTCTGAAAGATTTTTTAACTCCCTGGTGCTGGAAGAATACCAGGAGAAGCCCTGGAAACTATTTGGCGCTAGTGGTTTTCAAACTAAGGCGCCTGCAAATTTTGTAACCGATGAGAATAGGGAACCAGGAGAAAATGAAATGCACGAAGAACACTATACCAGTTATGATGAACACACCACTATCTCTTATGAAGTGTTCAAGTCGGTAGTCTCACCTTATTATTGGGTAAAGAACGATTCCACTTTCTTTGCGGACCAACTAAAACTGTACAAAAATTATGATGATTCCATACTTGAGAAAAAATTTGTCCAGGTAGGCCGGCTGAAGGCGATGGATTATACACTTAAAAAAGAAAACAATATTTCTATCAGGAAGGTTAGGGTATTTGTGAACCGCGATACCATATATACCTTGATCAGTTTCATGCCCCAACAGTTCATGGAAAATGAAAATGTTACAGGGTTCTTCAATAATATACGGTTGGCCAGGGAGGTAAATCCTGTTATTTATACCAATAAGGCGAAACAACTGCTCACTGCTTTGCGATCAAAGGATACTTTGGTATTCAACCAGGCTTTTTCAGCGCTTGACCAGGTTAGCTTCACCAAGGCCGAGCTACCCCTGTTGCATGATGCATTATTGCAGGATTATATGGAAAGTGACAGCTACGCCACGGTATATGATAAGATCTCAGATGAAGTGAAACTGATAAATGACAAAACCACACTGAACTTCATTTCAAAAAATTATGGTTTGCTAAAAGGTGAAAAGGAAGCTGTGAAGCTGAATATGCTGGAGATCCTGGTAAATCACCGCAGCAAAGAATCCTATGCACTGTTCAGTAAGCTGGTCAGGCAGGATCCGCCAAAAAGCGGCAACGCCAACAACCTGTATAGCTCTTTGCAGGATTCACTTCCACTAACGGCCACGCTATACCCCGGGATCCTGGAACAACTGGATTCTGAAATTTTTGCTGATTTGATCGTAAATCTTTCAAAGGTGATGGTTGATAGCAATTACCTCTCCCTCGGTGATTTTGCCAAGTATAAAAATGCTTTTTACCGTAAGGCGGAAGAAAAAATAAAAAATCACCAGGAAGATTCAGAAGGCTATTACTGGTGGTATAGCAGTTGGATCACAATGCTGGGCAAGCTGGATGACCTGGAAAGCAACCAGCTTCTCCGGAAGTTAACCTCTCTTGATGATCTTGACATCAAATTCCAGGCGGTGCTGGCACTGGTCAATAACCAAATGCCCGTGGATCATGAGGCCATTGATACACTTGCGGCTTCCCTGTCGTTCAGGAAATATTTTTATGCTGAACTGGAAAAGATTGACAGGCTATTATTATTCCCTTCAAAATATGCTACTCAGATGAAAATCGCTGAGAGTGAGATTTATAATATTGGCTCTGATGATTTGGATGTGAATTCAGTTGAGTTCCTTTCTGAAAAGGAAGTGCAGTTTATGGGCGGGTCAAAAAAATTCCTGCTGTTCCGGATAGGTTATGAAAATGAAGATGGAGAAATGGATTATTACCTTGGGGTTACTGGCCCTTATGAAAAGGATGAAATAATTATTGATACAAAGGCCAGTGGTATTTACTGGGAAAGCAATTTCAAACCTTCACTCCTGGAGCAGCAGCTCAGGGATTTTATTAAATCCATAGAAGAATACCTGCAAGAAGGAGAGGAGGATTAAACGTTATAAGTTCTTAAAAACCTAAAAATATTTTGAAATAAGGTTTTCAATCAATTACTTTGTATTACAAAGTGCTTTTTTATGAGCGAACGAAACCAACACCTGGATGCCTTGCAGGATATCCGTAAGATGATGCAGCGGTCTAGCCGCTTCATTTCATTGAGTGGACTCAGTGGCATAGCCGCAGGCATTTGGGCCCTGGCCGGTGCCTGGTTTGCCAATGACTGGATCAATGAATATTATGCACAGTATGCCCACCAGGGTTATACCGGGCAGGCTTTCAGTGATCTGCGCCTCAATTTATTTCTCCTGGCACTGGCTGTACTGGCCCTGGCTTTTGTATCGGCCCTTTTTTTTACCTGGCGGAGGGCAGGAAAGGAAAAGCTGCCTTTATGGGACCATACCAGCAAACAGCTTGTGTTCAACACCATCCTGCCTTTTGTAACCGGGGGACTGTTCATACTTGCCCTACTGCAGCATGATGAATGGAGGTTTGTTGCGCCTGCCACCCTGGTATTTTACGGCCTGGCTCTTGTAAATGGAAGCAAATACACGGTAAGTGATATTAAATACCTGGGCTATTCTGAAATCGCACTGGGATTGATCAACACCCAGTACATTGGTTATGGTCTGTACTTCTGGGCATTGGGTTTTGGAGTGCTTCATATCCTTTATGGGTTTGCGATGTGGTGGAAGTATGAGAGGAAAAGTTAGTAGTCTGTAGTCGGTAGTCTGAAGTCAGTAGTCAGGGATGAGGGAAGAATAGGATTATAAGTAAAAGTCTTTTGGAATGAAAACAATTTACATGCGGATGATGAACATGAGGGATTGCTTAACTGGTTCATGTAAATAAAACATGGCAGTCAATAACCCCATATCAGGCCTCAATAAAATCTTCGACAACAGGGTGCGCCTGGGTGTGATGAGCATTCTTATGGTGAATGATGAAGTGAATTTCAATGACCTCAAGCAGATGCTGGAAGTTACTGATGGTAATTTGGCCACCCATCTGCAAACCCTGGATGATAGCGGTTTTATTAAAGTGCACAAGGGTTTCATTGGTAAAAAAACCAATACCACGTATTCGATCACACGTGCCGGTGAAAAAGCTTTCAAGGATCATATTGAAGGGCTGGAGAGAATGATTAAAGGAGTCAAATAATTTTTTTTGTCTTTGCACTTTGAAATACAAAGTACTTTTTTAATAAAATATTCAGATGAATCACAACATCATTTTTGCAAGGGTATATGTAAGATCAAACCTGGTCATCCTGGGCACACTGCTTTCCCTATGCTATTTTTTTAACTGGCCAAAGGAACTGATGCTGGCGACCGCTGTTATTTCGCTCGTGGTGAGTTCACCCGGTGTTTTAATTGTTCATGCTATTGCCTGTCTTTTGAGAAAATGGACCATTTCCACCGGCTTTGCCTGGATCATGCTCCTGGCCGCTCTTCCCCTGGCTGTATCCATACCTGCTTTTGTTTTTGAAGAATTCTTACCGGGTAACACAGTGTTTCTGATTGTACTTGGAATGCTGACTGCCTACCTAACCGTGTTCTCACTAGCAACAGCAATTTCAAAACTTTTTCATTCAATCAATAACCATGAATAAATCACTGCGTACCATCCGGGCCTGGCTGCTGTTTTTTATGATTGCTCTTTTCCTGAGCGGGGCAACGGCCATACCTGTTGATGCTGAACTGAGCTGGTTGCTGAACAGAATGCCTGCTGAAACAAAAATTTATTACTGGCTGCATAAGGTATTGATGGCTTACAGGGAGGTTAGTCTCAACTACCCCTTCCTTTTGTATGGGTACGACTGGCTGGCGTTTGCCCACTTCATTCTCGCCATCCTGTTTATCGGTCCATACAGGGATCCGGTAAGGAATATCTGGGTCATCCAGTTTGGCATGATCGCCTGCCTGCTTGTATTTCCGCTGGCATTTATTGCCGGGTATTTCCGTGGCATTCCCATCGGCTGGCAGTTGATCGACTGTTCATTCGGACTTGCCGGGCTATTGCCTTTATACATCTGTCATTACCACGCACGCCAACTCGAACAAAAAATAAAAATTCAAAAATTCAATCATGGAAACAGTTCAAAATGTATGGTCCAAAACCAAATTGCTGGTTAAGGCTCTTGTAATTGGGATGATCATACTTGTATTACAGATCCCGGCATTCTATGTAAAGCAACTTATTGAAGAAAGGGAAGCCAGGCAAAAGGAAGCAATAGCCGAAGTGAGCGGTCGCTGGGCAAACAAACAAAATCTGGCCGGGCCCCTCCTTGTATTGCCCTATTATGACTTTATCCCGGATTCTGCCAGCAATAAACAACCGGTAAAGAACCTGGCATATTTTCTCCCCGAGGAATTGAAGATCAACTCTGAGATCAGCCCGGAAGAAAAATACAGGGGCATTTATAAAGTCCTTTTATACACTTCCAAACACCAGTTAAAAGGACATTTCGGGGGAGTTTCACCGGAAAAGCTGGGTATCAGGCCTGAACAGATTTTATGGAATGAAGCTTTCCTCAAAATTTCCATTGCCGATACGAAAGGGTTGAATGAAGATGTGCAATTAAATTGGAAACAGTCACCCCTTGCAGTTACAACAGATGCACCTTCGCCTGCTAGTCCGGAAGAAGGTGTTTATGCAGCCTTACCACTGGCAGGACCAGAAGATTTAATGAAAGCTGATTTTGATATCAAACTTTCCCTTAGTGGCTCTGAGCAATTATTATTTACGCCTGTTGGCAAATCTACTTCCGTGTCGCTGAAAGCCCAATGGCCGCACCCCAGCTTTACCGGAGACATCCTGCCTGTAACTTCGGATATCAAAAAAGACAGTTTCACCGCGCAATGGAAAAGCGTGGCCCAAAAAAGAGGTTTTCCCCAGCAGTGGAAGAACGATGCTTTTAATATTTCTCCTTTGCATCCTTCCGGCGTGGTGATACCTAATAATCTTGCGAATTCAGCTTTTGGCGCCAACCTCTTTGTGCCCGTGAATGATTACCAAAAGACCATGCGCTCCATCAAGTACGCGGCGCTTTGCATCCTGCTCACTTTCGCGGCATTTTTTATAATGGAAACGACAAATAAAAAATCCGTGCATCCTTTCCAGTACGGCCTCATCGGGCTGGCACTGATCTTATTTTATACGCTGCTGTTGTCTTTTTCAGAATACGTGGGATTCAATATTTCTTACGTTATAGCAGCTTTATGTACCATTGGCCTTATCACCTGGTTCGTGAAAGGCATACTGGATTCATCCAGGTTTTCCATGATTCTTTCCGTCATACTGATGCTGGTGTACACCTATGTATTTACCATTCTGCAGTTGCAGGATTATTCATTGATCCTCGGAAGCATTGGCTTGTTTATCACGCTGGGGGTAATTATGCATTTTTCAAAGAAGATACAGTGGTAGAGCACCATTAGTCAACTCAATAAATATGGTTATAAAAACTGTCATAGTATGAGTACAAAATCATTTGGTTTGAATGTATGGTTGCTTGCTCAATTTTTCAATGGAATTGCAATGATTTACAATCATGCTTTATCAGGTTACGATAAAACCGGATTACTTATACTGGGTTCAATCATCGTGTCCTTTTTTTATTCTTTGCCTTTCCTGGTTTGTGGATTGTTTATTTTAAAAGGACTTTACCTGTTAAGATCAGAGGATCATGCAAAATTATGGATTTGGAATACAGGCATTGGAGTGTGTATCCTGATGCCACCGGTATTGATAAATATTTCTATTCCCGAGGTAAATGTATCAGGCTTTATGACCAGCAGTGTTCTTGCCTGGTTAACAGTCATTTTGGCAACCTATTTTCTTGACAAACAATTTTACGATGCTGTTAAAAACAATGACCATGAAAAACAAATTCAATAATATGGATAGACAAATATTGCTAAAGACGCACAATCCAAGTCCTTGGACTATTTCTTCAAGGCTGAAAAGCTTCTCCTATGCCTTTGCCGGTATGAGGCAGTTCTTCAAAAAAGAAGTTCATGCGAAGTTTCACCTTGCCGCGACACTGGCTGTTGTTTTTCTTTCTTTTTATTTCAGGGTGAATACCATGGAAGCCATTGCACTTACTATTTCAATTTCCCTGGTGTGGATCTCGGAAATGATTAATACAGCAATTGAAAAAGCTATGGACCTGGTAAGCCGGGAGATCAATCCCCAAATAAAACTGGTAAAGGATGTTGCCGCCGGCGCTGTATTGCTGGCGGCCATCTGTGCACTGATTGTGGGCACCCTCATTTTCATCCCAAAAATCTTTTATTCATGAAGACACTTACTATGTTCTGGCAGGGCAGCGATGAGAAGCAGGTGCTTTTAATTTCAAGTATGTTCAGTATGACGCTGGTTGGTTTCCGTTTTATTTATACGGGCTACCCGCTATTTATTTTCCTGGCCTGGAACCTGTTCCTGGCATTTATTCCGTTTATGATCTCGGGCTGGTTGCTCAAGCAGGAAAAGAGATCAAGGTTGCTGATGGCCGCAGCATTCATCGCCTGGCTTTTATTCATTCCGAATGCTTTTTACATCATCACGGATCTTTTTCACCTGCCTCTGAATGAATCCGTGCCCTTATGGTACGACCTTGCATTACTGCTTTCCTTTGCCTGGAGCGGAATTCTTTTTGGGGTGATCTCAGTAAGGCAAATGGAAAAAACTATTGAACAATTTGCAGGACGCAGTTTTGGTATGTTCTTTATTCTGCCTGTGATGTTCATGAATGGCCTTGGCGTTTATATTGGCCGTTACCTGAGGTTCAAC
>JAEYUA010000041.1 GCA_023433755.1 Bacteroidota bacterium
TTATCTTTGCCCCGGCAGGTCTTATACGGCCAGCTCCTGCTGAACTCCCCCAGGATCGGAAGATAGCAAGGGTAGGCGGTTGTAGCGGTGCGATGTAAGTAGCCTGCCATTTTTTTTAGCTGCTTGCGACTAGCTTCTAGCTGCTAGTAGAGCTGCAAGACTCTGGTTCATACAATCTTTCCTTTTTTCCATCAATCTTTCAATCTGCCAATGGCCAATGGCCAATAGCCAACAGCTTTTTCTTGGCGGTAAAAGAATTAGACCGAAATTTGCCCCGCCTTACATTATCAAAAAAATCACCAATCAATATGAAGTTTTTTATCGATACCGCCAACCTGGCCCAGATCAAGGAAGCCAACGAACTGGGAATCCTGGATGGTGTGACTACCAATCCCTCCCTCATGGCCAAAGAAGGCATCAAAGGCCAGGACGCGATCAACCAGCATTACAAAACCATTTGTGAAATGGTGGATGGGGATATCAGCGCTGAAGTGCTTTCCACTGATATAGCTACGATCATTGAAGAAGGAAAAAAACTGGCTGCGATTCATCCGAACATCGTGGTGAAAGTGCCCATGATCAAGGATGGTATCAAAGCCATCAAATGGTTTACCGACAATGGTATCCGCACCAATTGCACGCTGGTATTTTCAGCAGGTCAGGCCATTCTCGCCGCTAAAGCAGGTGCTTCTTATGTTTCACCTTTCATTGGCCGTATTGATGACAGTGGCTGGGATGGCATGCTGCTTATCGGGCAGATCGCGAATATCTATGCCATCCAGGGTTATAAAACAGAGATCCTGGCTGCTTCCATCCGCAATGCCAATCATATCATCCGTGCTGCTGAATTAGGCGCTGATGTTTGTACCTGTCCTTTGGAATCCATTCTCGGACTGCTGAAACATCCGCTTACGGATATCGGTCTTGCCAAATTCCTGGAAGACGCGAAGAAGATGTAAGGATTAAAAAAAGATTGAACTCAATCAAAAAAGGCTGGTGATCCCAGCCTTTTTTGATGCGTTGTATGATAGATCACTATCCTTTCCTGGCTTTTTTTCTCATCTCGTCCAGGATCTGTTCATTGGTCTTGAGCGGTTCATCAAAACCTCTTTTGCGGATATAGATCACGGTCTCTTTCCAGACCTGTGGATTGCTTTTCAAAACGGCCTTCACCCGAACTTTGTCCTGAGTATAGGAACTGTCAATAAACAGGTCATTGCCTTTGAAATAACCACCATCAGAAATGAAGAGGATCTGCGTGGAATCAAGTGGCGACCAGCTTCCATCAGCCAGTTTACCGTCAATGCTGATATAATTGAAAAAACCTTTTTTCAGGCTGTCCGTGTACAGGTTAAAATAAATGCTGTCCACCTTTTGAGCAGACGCGGAATCAGCAATGAAAATAAAACTCAGTATCACAATTAATTTTCTCATCCGGGAGGTTTTTGCAAAGCTCAGAATTCAGACGTTAATACAGATTTAATGGTTGTTTGTTAGGCCATTATCAACGTTAAAATTAGCTATCCGTACGACCGGTGGAATGCTGGGTCCGCTTATGGCTTTATTGGGAACCTCTACAATTAGGTCTTCTTTCCTGCTTCACCTGATCTGTTAGATCAACTTTTTTCTGGGGGATTCTTTCCAAGGTCAGGCTTACAGGGATTTTTCAGCCAGGGGTTGGTTTCATCAGCTTTAACGTTTAAAGAATGGCCGGTTCCATCCAGCCGAGGAGATCAAAAAAATAAAATCTTGCATGGCTGCCTTGTACCTCTTATTTTTGCGACTCGAATGACTTGTTTTACTGTACATATGCATCATCATACGCACACCTTAGGGTAGGCTGGTGATCATATGTACTTATAATAGACCAGGGCTTACCATAAAAGGTGAGCCTTTTATTTTTAAATATATGAACCTGAAAATCGCGATCCAGAAATCCGGCCGTCTTCACGACGACAGCATCAGCCTGCTGAAAGACTGCGGCATTGATGTAAAGAATGGCCGTAACCAGTTGCGCACCGTGGCGGAAAATTTCCCGCTCGAAGTTTTTTTCCTGAGGGATGATGACATTCCACAGTACGTGGAAGATTGTGTGGCCCATATAGGTATAGTGGGAGAAAATGTTTTGCTGGAAAAAAACAGGCAGGTGCTCCCCGTTGAAAAACTGGGCTTTGGTAAATGCAGGCTTTCCATAGCAGTGAAAAAAACCGATGCATACGAAAGCGTAAAGTTTCTCGAAGGCAAAAAGATCGCAACCAGCTACCCGCATCTCACCCAAAAATTCCTTGACGAACAAAATGTGAAGGCAGAGATCCATGAGATCAGCGGTTCCGTGGAACTGGCACCGGGCATTGGTTTGGCCCATGCCATCTGTGACCTGGTGAGCAGCGGCTCCACTTTGTTTATGAACGGCCTGGAAGAAGTGCAGACCATACTGAAAAGCGAGGCCGTACTGGTACGTTCCCAGTCTCTACCACAAGAAATAGAAAGACATTTGGATAAACTGGTCTTCAGGATCCGCGCGGTGAAAAAAGCAGCTAACAATAAATATGTTTTGCTGAATGCGCCCAATACCTCCCTTGAAAGGATCTTCAGCCTGCTGCCTGGTATGAAAAGTCCAACAGTTCTTCCCCTTGCCGAAGAAGGCTGGAGTTCTGTGCACAGTGTTTTGAATGAAGATGAGTTTTGGGAAAAGATCGAAGCATTAAAAGAGGCAGGGGCCCAGGGCATATTGGTAGTGCCTATCGAAAAAATGATCGTTTGATAAATTGAAATCTATGCAGCTCATTATAAATCCGGCAAAACAGGACTGGGAAAAAATACTGGCAAGACCTTATGCTGATCAAAGTTCAGTGATCAGTACTGTGCGTGAGATACTCGACACGGTGAAAAAAGATGGTGACCAGGCGCTTCATTTTTACAATGAAAAATTTGAGGGCCGGTCTGCCGGTGATTTGAAGGTTCCACCCACAGAACTGGAAGCTGCCGTACAATCAGTTCCTTCTCTTTTGAAACAATCCATTTTGCTTGCCCGGCAACAGATCGAAAAATTTCACCGCGTACAAATTCATGAAGAGAAAGTGGAGTCCATCCCGGGTGTAATTTGTTACAGGAAAAACAGGCCGATTGAAAAAGTTGGATTGTACATTCCTGGCGGAACCGCTCCTTTGTTCTCCACAGTGCTGATGCTTGCTGTGCCCGCGCAATTGGCAGGGTGCAGTGAAATTATTTTATGTACACCTGCCAACAAAAACGGTGAGGTACATCCTGCCATATTATTTGCCGCGCAGGCAGCGGGTGTCACCAGCATATACAAGACCGGGGGCGCGCAGGCTATCGCGGCTATGGCGTATGGCACAGCCTCCATTCCAAAAGTCTATAAGATCTTTGGCCCGGGTAACCAGTACGTGACCGCAGCCAAACAAATGATACAGGTAGATGGTGTGGCCATTGATATGCCGGCCGGTCCCAGTGAACTTTGTGTGCTGGCCGATGAAACCGCGAATGCTGAATTCATTGCCGCCGATCTTTTATCACAGGCGGAACATGGAGCAGACAGCCAGGTGTTGCTGGTAACAACCTCGGAGGTTCTGACCAGGAAGGTGAAGGAAGCGATCATGATCCAACTCGGACAATTGCCAAGAAAGGAAATGGCCGGCAAGGCCCTGGAGAACAGCCGCATGATCGTTATGCCGGATATGGACAGCGCTGTTGAACTGGTGAATGAATATGCACCGGAGCATCTTATCATTACCTGCAGGGACGAGGAAGAGATAGCGGAAAAGATCCAGTCTGCCGGTTCCATATTTATCGGTGCCTGGTCACCGGAAAGCGCCGGCGATTACGCCAGCGGAACCAATCATACCTTACCCACCAATGGATTTGCGAGAGCCTACAGCGGTGTAAGCCTTGATAGTTTTGTGAAGAAGATCACCTACCAGAAACTGGATGAACAGGGTTTGCAGTCCCTTGCCCCAGCTATTATAACGATGGCAGAAGCAGAAGGATTGCAGGCGCATGCCAAAGCGGTAAGTATCAGGATCAATAATATGAAATCATCACCTGCCAAAACAGGAGGTTTTGATCTCAATAAACTGGTAAGGGAAAATATCAAAAAGCTTAAACCCTATTCATCTGCGAGGAGTGAATACAGTGGGGCCGGGCAAGTTTTCCTGGATGCGAACGAGAACAGCTTTGGTTCACCGCTTACAAAATGGTATAACCGTTATCCAGACCCACTGCAGGTGGAACTCAAAAAAAGTATCAGTGCCATTAAACAATGTGAACCGGGTCAGATTCTTTTAGGTAACGGAAGCGATGAATGTATAGACCTGCTGATCCGTGCCTTTTGTGAACCGAAAAAAGACCAGGTGATCATTTGTCCGCCAACCTACGGTATGTACGAAGTATGCGCAGGCATCAATGATGTGGAAGTGGTGGAAGTGCCGCTTACCACTGCATTCCAGTTGGATATGGATGCACTGGAAGGAGCGATCAGTGAAAGAACGAAAATGATCTTTATCTGTTCACCTAACAATCCAACCGGCAACAGCATTCTCTCAGAAGATGTGGAGATGATCCTCAATAATTTCGAAGGACTGGTAGTGCTTGATGAAGCCTATATCAATTACAGCAGGCAAAGGTCTATGCTTTCGGAACTGAAAAATTATCCCAACCTCGTGATCCTGCAAACCTTTTCCAAAGCGTGGGGACTGGCAGCATTGCGGCTCGGTATGTGTTTTGCCTCGGGAGAAATCATTGAAGTGCTGAACCGCATCAAACCTCCCTACAATATCAACAAGGCTACGCAGGAACTAGCGATAAAAGCCCTGGAAAATCTCGAGGATGTGAACAGCATGATCAGGGAAACCGTAAAGGAGAGAGACCTGCTGGCTGCATCACTCGGAAGTCTTCCTTTTGTTCAGAAGATATTTCCTTCCGATGCCAACTTTCTACTCGTCAGGATGGACGAGGCGACTGCAGTTTATGAGTACCTGAAACAGGAGGGCATCATTGTACGCAACCGGAGCAATATCATTCACTGTGAAGGTTGCCTGCGCATTACGGTAGGCACACCTGCGGAAAATCAGAAACTAATTTCCAAACTACAATCTTTCAATTAAGGATATGCCAGTACAACTACCAGGAGAAAGGAAAAGATGTTTATTCATTGACAGGGATGGCACCATGATCAAGGAATATCCGCCCACTTACCAGATCGACTCATTCAATAAACTCAGTTTTTATCCTCATGTATTCCGCTACCTCGGCAGAATTGCCGAAGAAATGGATTTTGAACTGGTGCTGGTCTCCAACCAGGACGGCCTGGGTACAGATAAATTTCCCGAAGATGATTTCTGGCCGGTGCACAATCTTATCATGAGCAGTTTCGCCGGAGAGGGAATCATTTTCACCAGGGAGCTGATAGACCGCAGTTTTCCTGAAGAAGGATTGCCAACACGAAAGCCCGGAACAGGTATGTTCACGGATTACCTGGATAATGAAGCGTATGATATCGCGGGATCATTTGTGATTGGCGACAGGATCACTGATGTACAACTGGCAAAGAACCTGGGATGCAAGGCCATCTGGTTAAAAAACAACCCGGAGTTAGGTGCTGCGGAAGTCAGTAGCGGGCAAAAGGAACTTGATGAAAGCGTTGCGCTGGCAACAAGCGACTGGGAAGACATTTATTTATTCCTGAAAGGAAGCAGGAAAATTTCCCATATACGCAATACTAATGAAACAGTAATCAACATCATGCTGGATCCTGATGGCGATGGTGTGTCGTCAATCGACACAGGGCTTGGATTCTTCGATCATATGCTTGACCAGGTGGCCAGGCATGGCAAGCTTGACCTGGATATTAAAGTGAAAGGTGATCTGCATATTGACGAACACCATACGGTGGAAGACACGGGTATAGCCTTTGGTGAAGCCTTCTCGAAAGCCATTGGTGATAAAAGAGGAATGGAGAGATATGGTTTTGCCCTGCCGATGGATGAAACAGAAGCAAAGGTGCTGATCGATTTTGGAGGCCGGCCATGGATGGTCTGGAATGTGGATTTCCGCAGGGAAAAAATAGGAGAGCTGCCAACAGAAATGTTCTATCATTTTTTCAAATCATTTTCTGATGCTGCTAAATGCAATTTGAATATTGAATGCCGCGGAGATAATGAACACCATAAGATCGAAGCGATCTTCAAGGCATTTGCGAAGGCTGTGCGAATGGCGTTGAAAAAAGATCCGCTTAGTAATTATCTGCCGAGTACGAAAGGGGTTTTGTAAGGCTGATGGCCATTAGCCGTTGGCCATTGGCTTTCAGCGTTAAAAACAATAACGTTTACTGCTAACCGTTATTGTTATTTATAATTGGATTATCCCCGATAATGAAATACATAGCCGGGAAGGCGTTGACGGCGGTAAGTAGTGGCTCCTATTCAAATAAGTATTTATTGTTCTCGCATAACAAATAGCGTCTTTTTTCTTTGCGTTTTTGCGTGAACTTCCTTGGCGCCCTTCTTTCTTGGCGGTAAAAAAACAGTACTCTGAACCGCCCAGGCCAACAGCCAACAGCCTTCCCTCGCTTCTTGGCACAATTCTTATTCCTCTACATAATGTGGAATAAAATTGTGGTTTATGAAAGCATTCATTCTCCTGCTGACCACCACCATGCTGGTGAGTTTTACAGGACGGGACGATAAGGAAATTGATGGTATCTGGATGGGCTATTACCGATCGGAGATCATGAAAGAAAAAGTGATCGTTAAATTCAGTGCTGACGACCGCATGGAATTTTATACAGGCGGAGTGAACGAACAAAGCCGTTGCATCGGATCGTACCGAATCATTGGTGATTCAGTTTCATTTACTTACAGGGATCCAGAAGGACTTGAGATCAGGATGCGCGGTCATCTCAACTACCGCAAGACCTCCCTCGAAGGTGTCTGGAAGAACGATGTGATGACAGGCAAGTTCCACCTGGAAAAACAAAATGTTGAGGAAAGGATCGTTCAGCCATGATCAACCCATCACATCCTGCCATTCAGGTTTTTTCGATAATACCTTGCCGGCAAAGCTGCAGGTAGCAATGATCTTCATTCCATGATGACGGGCGTAATCCACAGCCGCATGGACGAGTTCGATCCCCACATTTTTTCCTCTCAATGCTTCACTCACTTCTGTATGTTCTATAAGGATAATATTTTCTCCCGGCAGGGTATACACCATTTCTGCTGCCACTTCATCTTCCAGTTCAACGTAGAACAGGCCTTTTGAACCGGAACTTTTATGTTGTACCGTCATAACAGTTTTTTCTAAAGCTATTGAAAATAATTTTTGCCGTTTGTGATTCCCATCACATCTTTGCAGGCATGAGCATGATAAATAAACATTGGTGGTGGCATACAAACTTCAGGCGGGTTTCTGTATAGTCATTGCTATGTTTTGATATAGTTACAGGATCCCGGCAATATGTCGGGATTTTTTATTTCATTAATTGATTCATGAAAAAGACCATCATTAATACAAAGGTAAAAAGGCTGCTGGCTGATATTTATACCCCGGTAGGTATCTACCTGAGGCTGCGTGACCGATTCCGCGATACGATACTGCTGGAAAGCACGGACCATCATGCGGCGGAAAACAGTTATTCCTTTATCTGCATCAACGCAATTGCCGGCATTGAAGTGAAATCCATGAATGAACTGGAATTCAAAATGCCCGCGCAGGCTCCTGAAAAACAGTCTTTAACCGCAAAAGAAAACCTGTCTGATCTCCTCTGGAATTTTATGGGTCGTTTTGATATGCAGGCTGATGAAAGGGGTGCCCGTTTTGCCCAGGGACTTTACGGTTATTTCACGTTTGATATGATACCGATGCTGGAGAAGATGCCGCCCCAAAAGAAGGGAGTTGATGAAGAAACAAGGATTCCCCCTGCGCGGTACCGCCTGTACCAATATGTGATCGCTATCAATCATCATAAAGATGAACTGATACTTTGTGAGAACTGCGTTGCTAATCTTGAAAGTGAAATCGGGATAGTTGAGGGACTGATCAGCAGCAAGGATGTACCAGTATATCCATTTCAACTGAATGGAGAAGAGACCTCCAATATGAATGATGAGGATTACAAAATGATAGTAAAAAAAGGAATGGATGCCTGCTTCAGGGGCGATGTTTTCCAGATCGTTCTGAGCCGCCGTTACCAGCAGCCATTCAGGGGAGATGAATTCAATGTTTACCGCACACTCAGGAATATCAATCCTTCACCCTACCTCTTCTTTTTTGATTATGGCGATTACCGCATCATGGGTTCATCCCCGGAAGCGCAGTTGATCATTGGGGGTGGAAAGGCAACGGTCCATCCCATTGCCGGTACATTTAAAAGAACGGGAGATGACCTGCTCGATCAACAGAAGGCTGAAGAGCTGAAAAATGATCCCAAGGAAAATGCCGAGCATGTGATGCTGGTGGATCTTGCCCGCAATGATCTCAGCAGGGTATGCGAAAATGTAACGGTTAATCATTACAGGCAGGTGCAGTATTATTCTCACGTGATCCACCTGGTGAGCGAAGTGAGTGGTACTGTACAGGAAGACAGCAATCCTTTCAAAATACTGTTCAACACTTTCCCGGCTGGAACATTAAGCGGCGCACCTAAATACAGGGCACTGCAACTAATTAACGAACTGGAACCCGGCAGCCGCAGTTTTTATGGTGGTGCCATTGGTTTTGTTGGAGCCAACGGATCCTGCAACCATGCCATCATGATCAGGAGTTTACTAAGCAGGAATAATTGTTTGTACCTGCAGGCCGGCGCTGGCGTAGTAGCGGCCAGCCAGCCGGAGCATGAACTTCATGAAGTGAATCATAAACTCAATGCACTGAAACTTGCTATCAGGAAGGCAGAACTATTAAGCTGATAAAAAACTGAAATGAAAATTCTTGTTTTTGATAATTACGATTCCTTCACCTACAACCTGGTGCACCTGGTTAAAAAACTGGTGAACGATCCTGTAGATGTTTACCGTAATAACGAAATCAGCCTGGAGCAAGTGGCTGCTTATGATAAGATCATTCTTTCACCAGGACCCGGTATACCGGAAGAAGCCGGGTTACTGCTTCCGCTGATCAGGCAATACGCGGCGGAAAAATCGATCCTGGGTGTCTGCCTGGGTCACCAGGCCATCGGGCAGGCTTTCGGTGGAAGTCTTCGCAACCTGAGCACGGTGTACCATGGAGTGGCTACCCCGGTGGTGATAGACCCGGAAAATAAACTGTTTGAAGGCCTTCCAAAACAGATACCTGTTGGCCGCTACCATAGCTGGATCATAAATGAAGAAGATTTTCCGGAATCACTTACCATAACTGCCAGGGACCAAAAAGGGTATATCATGGCGCTGGAGCATAAAACCCTGAATGTACAGGGTGTTCAGTTTCACCCTGAAAGCGTGCTGACCCCCGATGGTGAAAAGATTATTGCCAACTGGCTGAAGTTGTAATGATGATGAAATAATCCTGATCGAGATGAAAAAAATCCTGAGAATATTATTTGAACACAAAACCCTGGATTACCAACAGGCCCGGGAAGTGATGTTAAGCCTCGCAAGAGGGATCTTCAATGAAACGGAGATCACTGCTTTCATAACGGTTTACCTCATGCGAAGTATCACCATAGAAGAATTGCAGGGTTTCAGGGATGGGTTGATGGAACTGGCCTTGCCCGTTAACCTCGATGATTACAAGGTGATGGATATTGTTGGAACCGGTGGCGACGGTAAAAATACTTTCAACATTTCCACCCTTGCCTGTTTTATTGTTGCAGGTGCAGGTCAGAAGGTGGCCAAACACGGTAATTATGGCGCCACTTCTGTAAGCGGGGCTTCCAATGTGATGGAAAACCTGGGTTATCGATTCAAAAACAATAATGAACAATTAAAAGCTGAGATAGAGGCCACCAATTTCACATTCATGCACGCGCCTTTGTTTCATCCTGCATTGAAAGCCGTGTCGCGCATCCGCCGCGACCTTGGTTTCCGCACTTTTTTCAATATGCTGGGGCCGATGGTGAATCCTGCACGTCCCGCTTACCAGCTTGTTGGTGTTTACAGCCCGGAACTCGCCCGTGTGTATAATTACCTCTTGCAACAGCAGCCACATCCCTTTATGATCATTCACAGTCATGATGGTTATGATGAAGTTTCACTTACCAACGATACAAGGGTGATCACCCAGGCCGGGGAAAAAATAATGACCCCTGAAGCCATAGGAAAGAGAAGGGTTTCGGCTACCGACCTTCATGGAGGAGATACAGTGGAATCCGCGGCAAAGATCTTCATGAAGATCCTCAGGTGCGAGGGAAGCTGGGCCCAGAACGCGGTGGTGCTGGCCAATGCAGCCATGGCCCTTCATTGTACGGGTAACTATAAAAATTATGATGCGGCTTATGCCGCTGCAGTGGATAGTCTCGAAAGCGGTAAGGCGCTTGCAGCTTTCAATACTTTAATCTCGATGCAGTAACATGAACATTCTTGAAAGCATCATAGAAAGAAAAAAAGAAGAGGTGAGTGATCGCAAGCTGCGTATTCCCACTGCCACACTGGAGCGGGAACCTGGCTTCCGGAGAAAAACTTTTTCCCTGGCTGCTGCTTTGAAGGAGCCCGGGGCCTCAGGTATCATCGCGGAATTCAAAAGAAAGTCACCTTCCAAAGGTTTGATCAATCCCGGGGCAGATCTGCTGGCGGTAACAGGGGCTTATGAAAAATATGGTGCATCAGGAATTTCAGTTCTTACCGATACTGATTTTTTTGGCGGACGACTGGAAGACCTTCAATCTATCCGCCACCTGCAGTTGCCCATTCTCCGGAAAGAATTCATTATTGATCCTTACCAGTTGGTTGAATCAAAAGCTGCTGGTGCCGATGTGATCCTGCTGATTGCCGCCTGCCTCGAGCCTGGTGAAGTGAAAGAGCTGGCAGCAAAAACCAGGGAACTGGGTATGGAATCTATTCTTGAGATTCATCACGAAGAAGAGCTGGGTCATATTTGCGATGAGGTTGACATGATAGGTATCAATAACAGGAATCTCAAAACATTCAGGGTTGATGTACAGGCATCTTTTCAGCTTAGAAAACAAATTGGGGATGACAGGATATGCATTGCTGAAAGCGGCCTGTCGGATGTGGAAACGGTTGTATCTTTAAAAGCGGCTGGCTTTAGTGGTTTTCTTATGGGAGAACATTTTATGAAGCAGGCCGATCCCACGGTTGCTTTTGCTGATTTTGTTAAACAGTTAAAAGCATCACGGAACACAGCATGAAAATAAAAGTATGCGGCATCACACAGATCCAGCAGTTGCATCAACTGGGTGAAATGGGAGTAGCCTTTGCTGGTTTGATCTTTTATCCCAATAGTCCCCGTTACGTTATCCAACATGGTTTACGTCCCAAAGAATTGAAAAAAGAAAAGGTCAAACCCTATAAGGTTGGGGTTTTTGTGGATGCTTCCTATGATGAAGTGATGCGGCAGGTGGATGATTACGGGCTGGACATGGTGCAGCTTCATGGCAGGGAAACGCCTTATGAATGTGCAAAAATAGCCAGCTACATTCATGTGATTAAAGCTTTCCGTTTTATGGAGAATGATCATGTGATGTGGATGATCAAGGATTATTATGGTGATGCTGACATGTTTTTATTTGATACGGGAGTACATGTGAAAAATGAGAATGGAGAAACACAGTATGGCGGAACAGGGAGAAAGTTTAACTGGAACAAATTAAAAGGGCTCGACATCGGGAAACCATTTTTTTTGAGCGGGGGTATTGAACCTGGAGATGGAAACCTGGTAAAGGAATTCAGGAAAGATCCTGTGGCAAAAGATCTTTTTGTAGTGGACATCAACAGCCGCTTTGAAACTTCACCCGGGGTGAAGGATATGGAGAAAGTAAAAAAATTTATAAACGAAATCAATGAACCATGAAAAAGGTGAATCTCCTTGATAAATTCAATTCCTTCAGCGATTACTGGAATCCAAGGATCGCGGGAGAACTGAACGGGCAACAGGTAAAGCTGGCCAAACTTTCAGGCGAATTCATCTGGCATAAGCATGATCATGAAGATGAGCTTTTTTTCGTGGTAAAGGGTAATCTTACCATGGTACTTCGTGATGGAGAGATAGAAATTGGTGAAGGTGAATTTTTTATTGTGCCTAAGGGAGTAGAACACAAACCTGTGGCTAAGGA
>JAEYUA010000149.1 GCA_023433755.1 Bacteroidota bacterium
GCTCCGGGGAGGGTCATCTTTATTTTATAAATAGGCCTGTATGGGTTATTATTGTAGGCCCTAAAACCGGGTTCCCCCATTCACAACTAAACAAACTGTTTTGAAAAAATTTATTGCGCTGGCCTTCGTGTTTATGATCCTCCTAGCCGGGTCTGTGAACGCACAACAAATCAAACGTTGTATTACTGAAGAAAAAATGCAGGAGCTTTTCAACCGTGATCCGCAGGCCAGGATCCGTTATGAAAACAACCGCAGGCAACTTGATGACAAGGTTCGCCAGTTCCTGAATGATCCCAACCTGCGGCTGTTCAAAACCACTGCTATCACCTATATCCCTGTAGTGGTTCATATTGCCTTACCCAATCCCAACCTGGTTACCGATGCAATGGTGCAACGCCAGATCGATACCCTTAACTGGTATTACGGAGATGCACCGGCTGGTGACAGCCTGAGGGTGTATGAACCCTTCCGCGACCGTTACGCCAGGAGCCAGATCCGCTTTTGTCTTGCAAAAAGAACCCCGGCCAATGCTTCCACCAATGGAATCGTGCGGGTGACCAGCAATGTTGATTTTTCCATCACCAATGAACATCCCAGTACTGTTGCCACACCATGGAATACTCAGCAATACCTCAATATGTGGGTGGTGAGCTTCGGCGGCAGTGGTACACTTGGCTTTTCCTACAAACCCGGCACCTGGCCTCCGGGTCACCAGAATATCGGTTATGTTGTTGACTACCGTGCTTTTGGTTCAGGTCCCGGCACCAATGCCGGTGGTTACCATTATAATGACTTCAACCATGGAAAGACCGCGGTCCACGAGATCGGGCATTTCTTCAATCTTGATCATACCTGGGGACCGAACAACAATGGCAACCCTTCCTGTACTTTGAGTGATGGTTGTGCTGACACACCACCCACTGACGGGCCTAATTTCGGTTGTCCAGATTTTTTTCCCATCCTTGACAATTGCAGCAGCACAGCCCCGGGCGTAATGTGGCAGAACCACATGGATTATGCCGACGACCGCTGCATGCTGCTGTTCACCGGCAACCAGGTAACCAGGATGGAAACGGCCCTCAATAACAGTTCTGACAGAAATACCCTGCTCACATCCCTGGGTTGCCAGTCGCTGGTTCCCGTGGCCAACGACGCTGGCATATCAGCCTTCGTAACGCCAGTGAACGGAAGCATTGTTTGTGCGGCTGCTATCACACCTGTTGTTACTTTAAGAAATTTCGGCTCTGCTGCGCTTACTTCGGCGCTCATTAACCTCACCGTTAACGGCAATGCACAACCGGCATTTGCGTGGACGGGCAACCTGGCTCCAAATGCCACTGTGAATGTGAGCCTGCCTGCCATCACCCTGGTAAATGGGATCAATAACCTGGTGGCCACCACTTCAGCGCCAAATGGCGCCGTAGATGGCAATGCTACTAATAACCAGTCCTCATCAGCCGTGACGCTGCTTGTAGGTGCTGCTGTTCCCATCACCGAAGGATTTGAAGGTGCCACCTTCCCTCCTGCGGGATGGACAAGGTCCAACCCCGACGGCGATGGATTACAATGGCTCCGCACCAATGTGGGCAGGAACAGTACCGCTTCCATGTGGATCGATAATTTTACCGATGATGCCACCGATAATATTGATGAATTCAGAAGCGGTGCCATCTCCACTGCAGGCGTAACCACGCTGAACATAAGTTTTGACCTGGCCCATAAGTACTATCCTAACCCCGGTTTTTATGATACATTGTCTGTGCTGGTATCCAACGATTGCGGTATCAGTTACCAGACGGTTTATAAAAAATGGGGACCTGCACTGGCTACTGCAGGATCTTCGAATGCCAATTACCTTAACCCGGTTAACAGCGACTGGCGAACGGAACTGATTAGTATTTCCGGCGCTCTTCTTGCCAACCCGAATGTGATTGTTGTATTCAGGAATACCAGCCGCTGGGGTAATAATATTTACATTGATAATATCAACATCCAGAAACAATCACCCAGGGATATCAGCCTGGTAAGCATCAACAACCCCGGCGCTACCGCCTGTTCGCCTTTGCTCACACCAACTGTTACCATCCTGAACAGCGGCGCAGAAACCGTTACAGGTTTTGATGTGGGATACCGGATCGACAATGGTACAGTTGTTACCACCAGCTTCACGGGTCAAAATCTTGCACCCGGTGCCTCGGTTACGGTGAACCTGAACCAGTCAGGTGCCATGACCATTGGCAACAGGAATATCAGGGCCTTTATATCGAATTCGGTTTCAGGTTCAGGAAGTGGAGAAACGCAGACCAGCAATGATACCCTAAACAAATCCTTCGCTGTTGTGAACCTGGTGAATCCGCCTGTAACCGAAGGTTTCGAATTGTTTTTCCCTCCAGATGGCTGGCAGATCACCAACCCGGATGGAGACAATACATGGGTAAGAAGACAACCGGGAAGAAACAGCAATAACGCTGCTTTCATTGATAATTTCACCAATGATGCGCTGAATGAAAATGATGACATGCGCTCTCCTTTTATTAACGTGGCAGGCGCTGACTCGCTGCTGATCCGTTTTGATGTGGCTCATAAAAACTGGCCTGCCGCTGCCAACCATGATACACTCAATGTGATGGTATCAACAGATTGCGGGAATACCTATACTTCGGTTTACAAAAAATGGGGGGCAACCCTGGCTACAGCGGGTAATTCCACATCGGCTTATACCACGGCGGCAGCGGGTGACTGGAGAAATGAACGCATCGCCATCGGCGGCGCTTTTGTTGCCAATGGAAGCGTAAGCGTAATGATCAGGAATACCAACCGGAATGGCAACAATGTTTTTGTTGATAATATCAATATCACCGGGCTTTATGACCGTGATGTAACGCTCCTTCGCGTGAACCAGCCTGCTGGAGTGGTCTGCGGTGGAAATGTAACCCCTAATGTTACGGTGCGCAATACAGGTTCGGAAACCATTACTGGTTTGAGAATTCATTACAGCATTGATAATGGTGCGGCGGTTACCAGCCAGCTCAATGGGCTCAACCTGGTAAGAGACACGGAAGCCAGTTTTGCATTACCGGTATCTGTATTGACAGGCGCAGGCGCACATACTTTACAGGTATACACCCTTGAACCGGTTACCGGAAGCGGAACTGGTGACCAGTACCGCTTCAATGATACCATCACCCACACTTTCTATATAGCGGGTTCAGTGGCAGCGCCATTAACAGAATCATTTACCTCTACGGCGTTTCCGCCGGCAGGATGGTCAGTGATTAATCCGGATGGTGGCATAGGCTGGAACAGGCACGCCAATGGGAATATGAACGAAGGCTCTGCATATGTGAATACCTTCAACTACATGGTCACCGGGCAGAAAGATGACCTGGTAACACCTAACGTGACCTTTAGCGGGGTGGATTCAGTGACCCTGCGTTTTGACGTGGCTGCAGCTATATTCTCTTATCCCGGTAGTCCTGTATTACCAGTTGATACGCTTGAAGTGCTGGTAAGCAAGGATTGCGGCAACAGCTATACTTCTGTTTACAAAAAATGGGGTGAGCAGCTCCAGACGGTTACCCAACCTAATACGGCACCGGCTGAGTTCTTCCCCACCACACCAGCCCATTGGAGAAATGAGCAGGTTGACCTGACCGGACTTGGTGGTGACGGACCTGTAATGGTATTCTTCAGGACCACCAATAATTTTGAGAACAATATCTTTATTGATAATGTGAACCTGACCACACGCATTCTGCCCGACAGGCTGAAGCAGGATGGTTACATGATCCTGCCATCACCATTCACCAGCAGTTTCAATGTATGGCATATCCAGCCGCCCACTACATTGAGGTACATCAATGTGTACAATGCCGCGGGACAACTGGTTTACCAGAGATCCTTTAATGGGAATGCGCTTAATGTGCAGAACGTGAATATGTCGATGATGGCCTCAGGCGTTTACCTGGTGAAACTGGGATATGATGATGAAAGCAGGAATGTATCGGAAAGAGTAATTAAATTATAACCCCGGCCATTGGCCATTGGCTATTGGCCATTGGCCTCCCCTGGACCTGACAAACTTCATAAGCCTCCCCTCAGACGGGAGGCTTATTTTTGCAGTTCCATTTGAGCAAAAGAAATGATGACAGACATGACTATTGAAAGCCTAGAAAAGATACCGGTGCGGGCATCGGGGAAGGAACTGGAAAGGATAGCGGAAAAAATTTATGCGGGCGGGCGGCTTAGTCCTGAAGAAGGCATCCTGCTTTTTGAAGAAGCCTCTCTCTCCTACCTTGGCGCGCTGGCCAATCATGTGCGTGAGAAAAAACATGGACATAAAACCTACTTCAACAGGAATTTTCATATTGAGCCAACGAATGTTTGCGTGTTCACCTGTAATTTCTGTTCCTACTCGAGGCTTTATGCTAAACGCGAGGAAGGCTGGGAACTGAGCATTGATGATATGCTGAACATCGTGAAGAAATACGATGGCAAACCGGAAACGGAAGTGCATATTGTAGGAGGCGTGCATCCCAAGATGAATCTTTATTTTTTCGCCGACCTGCTCAAAGCCATCAGGGCACACAGGCCTGATCTGCATATCAAGGCATTCACTGCCGTGGAACTGGACTATATGTTCCGGAAGGCAAAACTCAGCATCGCGGAAGGTGTGAATGTATTGAAGGAAGCCGGACTGAATTCCATTCCCGGTGGCGGCGCTGAAATTTTTGATGCAGAAGTGCGCAAAAAGATCTGTGCCGACAAAGTAGATGCTGATGGTTGGCTGGCCATTCATGAAGCCATTCACAATGCCGGCATGCATAGTAATGCAACGATGCTGTATGGCCATATCGAAAATTTCGCTCACAGAATCGATCATATGGAAAGATTAAGGAGCCTGCAGGACAAAACCGGCGGCTTCAATACTTTCATTCCGCTCAAATTCCGCAATAAGGACAACGATATGAGTCATATCGCTGAAGTGAGTGTGATTGAAGACCTGAAGCTTTATGCGATTGCGAGATTGTACATGGATAATTTCCCGCACATCAAAGCCTACTGGCCCATGCTGGGCAGGAAGAATGCGCAGCTCACCCTGGCCTTTGGTGTGGATGATATTGATGGCACCATTGATGATACTACGAAGATCTATTCCATGGCCGGATCGGAAGAACAAAGCCCGGCAATGAGCACCGAAGAAATTGTAGCGCTGATCAAACAGGTGAAGAGAGTGCCGGTGGAAAGAGATACGTTGTATAATGAGATTATGGTGTATTGAGGGAGACGTGAGTCGTGAGTCGTGAGACGTGAGTCGTGAGTTTAAAGTCTGAAATGTTCAAAGTTGAAAGTTCAAAGTCGGCCGCGCCGATCTCACGATTCACGATTCACGTCTCACGATTCACCATTCACCCCGCCTTCGCTAAAGCTCCGGCGGACAAGTATTCACCCTTCACGAAATTCTCCCCTCATGCGTTTAACAACTCCTTTCCTGCTTCTATCTCTATCGATGCTTTCCTGCACATCAACCAGGAAAACAAATACGCTTCCTGTACTGGACAACCAGCAATCATTCTGGCAATCGCTTCAGTCCATTTGCGGTAACAGTTATGAAGGAAAGCTGGTAGCGGGACCTTCTAATGATACGGTCTTCACCAATAAAAAACTGTTGATGCATGTACGCTTATGCAATGATAAAGAGATCAAAATTCCATTTGTAGTGGGTGATGATCTTTCCCGTACCTGGGTATTTAAAAAAAACTTCGAGGTAATTTCCCTGCAGCATGACCACAGGCACCGGGATGGAACAGAAGACAGCATCAATTTTTATGGAGGCAGCACCCCTAATAGTGGCAGCAAAACCATTCAATTTTTTCCTGCAGACCAACATACAGTAAACCAATTGCCGGCAGCAGCCGGGAATGTATGGTGGGTTGAGATTGTTCCCGGGCAATACTTCACATATAACCTGAGAAGAATGGGAACCGATCGTTATTTCAGTATCCGTTTTGATCTTACCAGGACCGTACCATCACCTGGCCTCCCCTGGGGTTGGAAAGAATAATGGGGCGTGAGACGTGAATCGTGAGGCGTGAATCGTGAGATCGTGCACCCAGGCTTTTGACTTTCAACTTTCAACTTTTAACTGACTACCGACTACAGACTACCGACTTTGGACTTCCACCATCAACATTCACTCAGGCTGAGCGGAATATTCAGGGCCAGTCCTCCTTCAGCGGTTTCCTTGTATTTACTGTTCATATCCTGCGCGGTCTCCCACATGGTTTCCACTACGGCATCGAGAGAAACTTTTGCGTAATCAGGTGAACTTTGCAAGGCAAGTTGTGAAGCAGTTATGGCCTTAATGGCACCCATGGTATTTCTTTCGATACAGGGCACCTGTACGAGTCCCGCGATTGGATCACAGGTCATACCCAGGTGATGTTCCATCGCGATCTCCGCTGCCATTAATGACTGTCGCTGGGTGCCACCCAATGCTTCTGTCAGCGCCGCTGCAGCCATTGAAGATGAAACCCCGATCTCGGCCTGGCAGCCGCCCATGGCTGCGGAAATGGTAGCGCCTTTTTTAAAGATGCTCCCTATTTCAGAAGCGGTCAGCAGGAAATGGACCACTTTATCATCATTTACATTTTCTGTAAACACCAGGTAATACATCAACACAGCGGGTACCACGCCGGCAGCACCGTTGGTAGGCGCGGTCACCACTCTTCCGAAAGAAGCATTTTCTTCATTCACCGCCAATGCGAAACAGCTCACCCAGTCAAGAATATACTGGAAGGAATTGCCCCCTTTTTTTATCGCGGCGATCCATTCATCAAAACCATTATACTCAGCACCCTTTAATAATTTTTTATTTAATCCGCCTGCGCGCCTGCTTACATTCAATCCACCCGGTAGCGTTCCGGAAGTATGGCAACCGCGGTAAGTGCAATCCTTCATCACCTGCCAGATCTTCAATACTCCTTCCCTCGTCTCTTTTTCAGGCCTCCATGCAGATTCATTTTCAAGCACCACTTCATGAATGGCAAGTCCTGTTTTAAGACACCAGTGCAGGAGGTCCGCGGAATTATTTACAGGAAATGGAAGGTTCACGGTATCAGCAGCCCGGCTTTCACCCTCTTTCACTACAAAGCCGCCGCCAATGGAATAATAGGTTTCTGAAATAGAATTGCCATCGGTAAAATCAGCGAGGAAACTAAGCGCGTTGGGATGAAAAGGAAGGCTTTCGGAAAATAAAAAACGGATCTCTGTGGAGGGATCAAATGCGACCGGTTGCTCACCACCCAGCAACAGTTGCTGGCTGGCCGCAATTTTTTCCATGGCTGGTCCAATCTGGTCCACTTCAAAGGTTACCGGGTCTGCACCGCTCAACCCAAGCTGCACGGCTATATCCGTTCCATGACCTCTACCGGTTTTAGCAAGAGAACCATACAATAGTACGGTGATGGTTCTTACCTGGTTGAGGCCCCTGCTCTCACGAAGCGTTTGCACGAAACGTTGCGCTGCTCTCCACGGACCAAGGGTATGGGAACTGGAGGGACCCACACCGATCTTGAACATATCAAAAACTGATATTGCCTCGTTTGCCAAGAATTAAATTTAAAACAAATGTAGCCCGGTAATTCCAAATGCTATTGAACAGCAATGAGATCCACGGTGAACACCAGGATGGAGTTGGCCGGGATGCTACCCTGTGCATTGGGACCGTAACCCAGGGATGGAGGAATGTAAAGGCGAATGCGGCCGCCGGCTTTTACCTGGGGGATCCCATTCTTCCAGCCATCGATCACCTGGCTCAGGTTAAAAGTAACCGGGTTGGTAGACGCATCGAAAACAGTTCCATTGGTGAGGCGGCCCTGGTAGTTGACGGTAATGTTGGAACAAACGCCGGGAGTGGCGCCTGAACCCATCACTTCCACTTCGTAGAACATGCCGCTGCAATGCTGCGTCGCAATGATATTATTTGCAGTAAGATAGGCTTGTACCTGCTGGATTTCGCCCGCGGGAGCTTTATAGGCACAGGGATCATAATCACAGGGGTTGGCCAGGTCCAGTTTTTTCATACAACCACTGAGAGCACTGATCACGAATACAGAAAGGATAAATTTTTTCAACATGGGCCGCAATTTACACTATGACCGGGAATCCTGCGCACCTGCTGCATCTTCTCTTTGCTTTTTGGCCATTAATTCGGCATAATGTAGTTCGTTCTGGTCCCATTTATGACGGGAGGCGAAGAGGGTGATAAAGACCACGATGGCAATGGCCGCGATCAGCACGACAATGATAACCGAGGCATTCTGGCGGATAACCATATCAGCTTTCTCATACCAGCCTGAAAGGAAATTGATCACCAGGGCCACCACGATGATCACTGCCAGGGGCAGGCCAATGGAAGTTTTTCGCAGGAATTTCTTCTTTTTTGTCCTTTCCACTTCCCAGTACCTGATAAAGTCCTCTTCATTTTTGGTCATGATTTCTTGATTTCGAATGGCAAAACTACGTCTAAAGCTGCTAGCTGTTAGCTGTTAGCTTCTAGAACCCTGTATCTAATAATTAATTGATTTTTCTTTAAAGTTTATTAGCCGGTAAGGCGGTAAGGACCAGACTTTGCTGAAGCTGCGGCTAGTAGCATTAAATAGTGTACTTCATGCATATACTCTGCGCAATCTCCTTCTGCGCCAACCATAGCTTTAGCGAAGGTTGGTCTCCTTTTCTCTGCGGTGAAATCTGAATCAGGATTTTCAGGATTTTAGGATGTTCAGGATGGTTCACTCTCTTCCTGTTACTGTTTCTCTTTCTCTTTCTCTTTCTTCTTTTTTTTAGCCGTTTAGGCGGGAAGTACCAGCCTTCGCTGAAGCTACGGTTAACGCAGCGGTAAGTAGTGTA
>JAEYUA010000229.1 GCA_023433755.1 Bacteroidota bacterium
TGCATACCTGCCACCTCAAGATGGCTTTTCCCTAACCGTTCACCACCGTCATCTTACGATAACAGCAGCGTAGGGTGGTTTGACTGCCCCGCCTGAACAGCGCAGCCGATGGATCATTAGTTAGCACGCTAACCCCATCATCAGTAAAAGAACATGCTAAACCTTACTAAGGTTTAACTTCATGGCACAAGCAAAGACGCTGAGTAAAGCAAGAATATGCAAAGTTTATAATTAAGATTTTGAAATGCAGTTATTCATGAAGAGGATAGCCGTGAAGACGGGAAGGACGGGAAGTAATTTACCAAATTCATAAAGAGATTATTTTCTCATATCGGTATTATTCAAAATTATCAATCTCTGAGACAGTACTTATCGCCCTTCCCGCCCTAACGGCTATTACATTCTAACAATAAAAAAGTTGAATATCAAAACCTCTCCATCACTCCCAAACCAAACAATGCAAAATCATATTTCGCGGGATCTTTGGGATCCAGGGTTTTTAAATTATCCGTGAGTTCAAGAGCTGTTAACCAGTCAACAGGTTTTCTACTGACCAGATTAAAACGTTTGGCAACTCTTGCCACATGAAGATCCACCGGGCAGACCAACTGTGAAGGACGGATCTTTTTCCAAATGCCGAAGTCAACACCTTTTTTATCATCCCGGACCATCCACCTGAGGTACATGTTCAGGCGCTTGCAACTGGAGTTTTTATAAGGAGCGGCGATATGTTTCCTGGTCCGTGGCGGCGCATCGGGCAGCGAGAAAAAATAATGATGGAAGCCGTCCAGGGCTTTCTCAATATTTTGATCATCCCGGTCCATCCATTGCGTAAAAGCGGGTTCAAGGCTTTCATGAACGGCATAATGATGACGGAAGAAAGAAATGAAATAAAGAAGATCGGTGGCGTTAAAAGTACGATGACGGAAATCCAGTAATCTCCTCAGGTCTGAATCAGTATGATGAAGACAGAATTCATAAGGCGCATCATCCATCAACCGCATCAGTTCCCTCGTCTTATTGATGATGGTAGTACGGTTACCCCATGCAAAAATGGCTGCGAAAAAACCGGAGATCTCGATATCCTGCTTTTTGCTGAAAAGATGTGGTATGGAAACAGGATCAGGCGTAATGAACGCCGGTGTATTGTATTCCATCACCTTCTTATCCAGGAAATCCTTTAACTCATTACGGGGTAATGCCATCTAAGGTTGCAATAATTCAATGTTCAGGGTTCGCAGGTAGTCCAGCAAATAAGGATAATGGTCAGCGCCGGTAAGGATCACCACCGTAGTGCCTGGTGCATCGGCAAGCAGTTTCCCAATATTCATTTTCATCCTTTCATTCCTTTCATCATAAAATTTCACCAGGCTTTCATAAGCGCTTCCTTTCAATTGGGACTTGAGGCAAGTATAGTAAGCTTTCACTGCTGCGCCATCCTTCTTCATGATTTCGGCAACGGTTCCACTTTTCAGCAGGCTGAGACGCTCCTCAACGATTTTCCCACAGGGAACAAACCTGGCAGAATAAAGTGAATCCCTGTTTAGCTGTCTCTCAAGTTCTTTAACCTGCGATTCATTTTTCCAGTAACCTTCGGGGATCATTCGTCCTTCAAGGTCTTCTCCCAGCCAGTCATAACCCACAATTTCTTTGCCTGGAAACCAATATGGTGACATCCACATTTCCAACGGATAATTTTTCTTCAGGTAGGAACTGTCCCCGGCCAGGTCAAAAGCCCTGATCTCCACCGCAACTATACCGGGTTGGAATCTGTTTACAATATTTTTTAAAGAATCATAATTGTAAGCGGTATTCGTTTTATGAAGCCCATGCAGCACCGGCAGCAATAACACTCTTGTTTGGGAAAAGCAAATTGCAGTGGTCATTACTGAAAGAAGCAGGAATAAATACCGTTTCAGCATAGCTTATTTAAAATTCTTCTTTAAAAACTCCAGGATCTTCTCCGCGAACCATTGTGGTTCTTCCTGGAAAGGAGCGTGGCCTCCGATATAATGCACGAGTGTCATTTTTGGAAAGCGGAAGCTTTTATAATGATCAACACCAATCGCGTAGTCTTTCTCTCCCCTCATTACCAGCACGGGACATTTTACGGATGAGGAAAGTGGTGTGAAATCTTTCCAGTAGCCTGGTTCGCCCCAAACCTTTGAAGCAAAATCGCGGTTGAATTTTCCTGCAGAAAGCGTGATGGAATCATTCAGCTTTTTCTCAAATGCATTCCGGTACATCAGCCTGTACCAGATATCTTTTTCACTTAAAAGATTATGGACCATTCCTACCCTTTCTATCAGCACCTTGCTGGTGTCAAGGTAAGGAGCCCGGTCTTTTATCTCCAGTTCATTCAAACCGAATTCAATATGGCTTTTCATGGAAGCCTCCATATTCAGGGTGCCATGTATCAACATCAATCCCGAAACTGATGAAGGAAAATGATAAGCATAGTTGGTCATGAGTATCCCACCAAAGGAATGGCCCATTACCAGCCATTTTTTTATTCCAAGCGCTTTGCGCAATTCTTCCATATCCTTTTCCATCCGCTGCAGGGAATAATCATTATTTAAAGCGGAATCTGAACGGCCGGATCCTCTCTGGTCAAAATAAACCATCCGCAGTTTTTTTTCGATAAGCCTTGCAGAAGGCATGGCCTCGAAATAATAACTGTTAGAGCCAGGGCCTCCATGAACAAACAAACAGGGTTGACCACTACCTGCAATCCTTACATAGAGATTAACCTGGTCGGAGGTCCTGAAATAAAAAACAGAGTCTTTTGAATAAGCCAGGAAGGCAGATAGACAGCAGGCAAGGGTAACGAAGATCTTTTTCATACCTTAATAACTGCAAATGAAAACATTTACTTCAATAAAAATCCTGATCAGCCAATAGCTTGATTCAAGTCATCAACCAGGTCTTCCACATCTTCAATGCCCACGCTTAACCTGATGAGAGAATCGGTCAGCCCGTTCTTCAGCCTTTCTTCCCTGGGGATAGACGCATGCGTCATGGTAGCGGGATGGTTGATGAGTGATTCCACGCCGCCAAGACTTTCAGCAAGTGAAAACACTTTGGTAGAAGACAAAAGTTTTTTCGCGGTCTCGACGCTGTCGTCTTTCAAAGTAAAACTCATCATGCCACCAAATCCACGCATCTGCTTTTTAGCGATGGCGTAATTGGGATGGTCTTCAAATCCGCACCAGTAAACTTTTCCCACCTTAGGATGGTTCCTTAAAAATTTAGCGATTTTCTCCCCGTTCTCGCAATGCCTTTGCATGCGCACATGAAGTGTTTTGATACCTCTCAATACAAGGAAACAATCCATGGGGCCCGGAACGGCACCACAGGATTTCTGGATGAAGTAAAGTTGCTCCCTCAATTCCTTATCATTCATTACCAGGCAACCCTGGATCACATCACTATGACCACCCAGGTATTTGGTAACTGAATGCATAACAATATCAGCACCCAGGTCAAGCGGATTCTGGAGATAAGGCGAAGCAAATGTATTATCCACGCAGAGCAGAATCTTATGTTCCTTTGCTATGGCGGCAATGGCAGCAATATCGCAGATATTCATCAACGGGTTAGTTGGTGTTTCCGTCCAGATGAGTTTTGTATTCTTATTGATATACTGCCTGATGTTTTGAGCATCCTGCATATTCACATAATGAAATTTGATACCAAAACGTTCAAACACTTTTGTGAACAGCCGGTAGGATCCGCCATACATATCATTGGCAGCAATTACCTCGTCACCAGGATTGAGCAATTTGATCACCGCATCAGTTGCGGCCACACCGCTGCTGAAAGCCAGGCCATATTTACCATTTTCAATAGCGGCAAACGCAGCCTCCAGTGCTGTTCTTGTCGGATTCTGGCTTCTTGCATACTCATAACCTTTATGCTGCGCCGGGGCTTCCTGTACATAGGTTGAGGTCTGGTAAATCGGTGTCATGATCGCTCCCGTAACGGGATCCGGTTCCACACCGGCATGAATGAATTTTGTTCCCTGCTTCATATTGTTTGCAATTGAGGGCAAAGATAGCCATTGGCCAATAGCTATTGGCCAATGGCTACCACCATTCCACATTAACATTTACTTAAACCGTTTCGAACAATATTGGCACTACTGTTCATAACCTCAATAATCCACTCATCCTGTCATTTTTCCTTTCTGTATCGTTCCTGTACCATTCCGGTTTTTACATCACCATTTGTTGCTTACCAACCCTGTAAACTTCCATGAAGAGGCTCTTTTTACGAATATATTCGTATAGTTAAAGCGATTTGCTTAAACCTTTAAAACCACAATTATGAAAAAGATTTTATTAGCCGGATTTGCACTTGTTTGCAGCATGGTAGCTATAGCCGATGATCCCGGTGTAGATGAAAAAGTACTGGAAGCTTTCAATAAAACCTTTCAGCAGGCCGAGGATGTAAGCTGGACAACCACGGAAGATCACTACCAGGTAAAATTTACCCAGCATTCAATTGCCTCACGTGTTTACTATGACATGGCGGGCAATATCACCAAAACCTACCGATATTTCAAAGAGGAGAACCTGCCCCTGCTCATCCTGGCTAAAGTGAAACAAAAATTCTCTGACCAGGAGATCCATGGAGTGACGGAAGTTTCATCTGACAGTGGCACCTACTATTATATCACCTTACAGAACAGCACTCATTGGACCGAAATTAAGTCCGACAGTTATGGCGCTCTAAGAGTAGAGAAAAAATTCCGCAAGGCCTGATCAGTAAAGAAAAGACGCGGACCAGTATCTCCACTCCGCCCCATCAGCCGCATAAGCGCTATGCGGCTGATGCTTTTTGAGAACAACCGCATCCAGGATGCCTGCTTTCACCAGTTTATTTTTCCCTTCGTAAATGGATTCCTGTACATCCTTCCTTTTCATCCAGGCCTCCTGGGGCGGCTCAAATCCTGTTTTATCCCTGCGCCAGGTAATGGAAGGAGGAAGCCGGTTCTCCACTGCTTTTCTCAATAGCCATTTGGTCCACCCTTCGTGGATTTTGAGAGATGAAGGAAGACTGAAGAGGAAGGTGATGAGTTCATGATTGAGAAATGGAAGACGCACCTCGGTGGCATGCGCCATACTGTTCCTGTCTGCCAGCTTCAATAACTCTCCAAGCCCGTGAATGAAAGTATTGAAAAATAATACCCCGTTCAGATCGTGATGGATAGGCGTTGAATAATACAACTCACGCTTATGTGTATACGCGAAATCACGGTTGAGACCCTGGTGACGGTATGCTTTCTTAATCTTCCTTGCCTGGTGTATGCCTGCTGCAAAATCGGGGAAAAGCGCTGCCATTTTATTGACAGGCCCGAAAGTTTCTTTAACCCCAAGTTTGTGAGCAGCCTGTAATTCACCGCTCATGTGCAACTTCTTTTCCCTGTACAATTCCTGCCAGTACCATTTATAATATTTGTGATAGCCTGCAAGTATCTCGTCAGCCCCCTGTCCATCCAATAATACAGTTACACCATTCTGCCGTGCTGCTTCATAAACCCTGTACTGGGCCAGTACGCTGCCTGAACCAAAAGGCTCTTCCTGGTGGTGCATCACTTTTTGCATCAGTGAAGGAATATCTTCCCGGTCCATCTCCACCAGGTGGTGCCGTAGTTGGAACTGGCGGGCAACCTGGCAGGCATGTTCCGCTTCATTCCTGTCAAAATCATTGAAGACCGCGGTAAAACACTGGTGTTTGTATTGGGAAGAAGCAAGCGATTCAGCATAAGCCACAATAGCTGAACTGTCAAGCCCTCCACTGAGACTGGTGCCGATCTCCACATCACTCCTTAAACGTTTTTGAATGGAATCTGAAAACAATTGATCAAAACGTGTGACCGACTCTTCCTCACTTATAGCAAGGGGCGTTTCCCGGTAGAGCCTCCAGTAATTTTCAACGGAGAGCTCGTGTGTAGCGCAACGGTAAACGAGGTAACTGGCAGCCGGCAAGCTGCTTATGTTTTTAAAAAATGTTTCTTCAGGTGCTGATGGATTGGAGCCATAACCAATGGTAATAAAATTATACAGCATCGAGGTATTAACCTCCTTTTCCAGGCCAAACCTCCAGAGGGTTTTCATTTCAGATCCAAAAGCCAGTTGCTCATCATCATAAAAAAAATAAAAAGGCTTTTCACCCAAACGGTCGCGGGCTGCAAAAACCGTCTTTTCTTGCTCATCCCAGATGGCGAAGGCGAACATGCCATCGAATCGCTGCAAACATTCAGTACCCCATTCGGCATAAGCAGCTACCAAAACTTCAGTATCTGAAGCAGAAATAAAGTCATATCCCTTACCCTTAAGTTCTGTCCGGATCTCTTCATAATTATACAACTCACCGTTATGCACAACCGTAAATCTGTCCAGGTAATGCATGGGCTGCTCAGCTTTTCCACTCAGGTCAATGATGCTTAAACGGTGATGGCCCAATGCTACTTGCTGAGCTGCATTGGTCCAGGTGCGCCCCCCTTGCGGGCCCCGGTGTGCAATACAGGAAAGACCTGCCTGCAGCCGCTCAACTGAAACCAACCGGCTGTTTTTACTGACTATGCCCGCTATACCACACATTGTTTATTTGCTGAATTGAAAGGGCAAACGGGCTTCCACATCGTCCCAGGCTATTACTAATTCGGCAGCTTCGCCTGCATTGAGAAAGGCCATGGTGAAATATTCAACCGAACGGCTGGTTTTTACAGATGGTACCGTAAAGCGGTGCACATCTTTGGAAGCATCCAGGTTCAGTCCCCAGCTATTGAGATTGGAATTAAAAACTATCGTCCATTTATCCTGCTGTGGAATACAGTACAGGATATATTTCCCCGGGCTCACTTTTTTTTCCTGGATGGTGACCGGCCGGAAGATCTCGATCTCTGTAGCCTCATTGGCGCCCAGGCGCCAGGGTTCGCCGTATTTCACGAGGTTTCCAAAAATCACACGCCCCTGCATGTGCGGCCTGCTGTAAATGATCCTTGCAACCGGCAGTTCGGCATTGGAAGGAAATTTTGGATAGTCAACAGGATAGTAGATCATATCCATCGGCGACACATCAATATCGATATAGGGATTACGCTGTTTTTTTACCGCCCCGTTGGAGTCCAGTACAATCCTGGTTTTGCTGGTTTCAGAGGGAGGCTCTGCTTTTTCATTACAGGCAAACCCGAACAAAACAAAAAAGACCAGGAGATATTTCATTTTGAAAAAATAATGATTAGTAAAGCAATAAAAGATCACAGCCATTCCTTTGCAGCATGCGAACCTCCTAACGAAAAACAATGCAAACTTATTGACTGCCGCTGATTTATTTACCATCAGGCATCGTTACCCAGTGATGTCCATCTTTTGCTATCAATGCCTCTGCGTCTTCAGGCCCCCAGGTTCCCGGGGCATAATTGGGAAAATCAACCGCTTCCCTGTTTTCCCAACAGGTTTGTATGGGTTCAATGATTTTCCAGGCTGCTTCCACCTGGTCGGCACGCATGAACAAAGTGGCATTTCCTTCAATCACATCCTCGAGCAAGGTTTCATAAGCTTCGGGGTGATCATCACCATATTCTTCCCAGTAACTGAATACCATATCAACCGGTTGAAGCACCATGTGAGGTCCTGGTTTTTTGGCCTGGAACCTTAGCCTGATATCCATCTGCGGCTGTATGCTGATGGTGATCCTGTTAGGCCTCCAGGTATGAACCGATTCAGCGGGAAAAGCATATTGCGGCGCCTGTTTGAATCGGACCGTTATGAGAGTTGATTTGGCCTGCAATGATTTGCCTGTACGCACATAAAAAGGAACATTTTTCCAACGCCAGTTATCCACGAAAAATTTTACTGCC
>JAEYUA010000241.1 GCA_023433755.1 Bacteroidota bacterium
AAGTGTAGGTGCCGCTGTTGTTATTATCAACTGTAGCAGGGCTCCATGTTCCGCTAATTCCATTGGTTGATGTTGCGGGCAATGCCGGCACTGCACCACCTTCACAGATTGTCAGTGAGGTTCCGAATGTGAATACAGGTGTCACATTGGGAGTGATGGTCACCGTGAATGTTGCTGTTGTTGCACACTGGTTGACAGCCGGTGTGAACGTGTAAGTTCCTGAGTTGGTATTGCTTACTGTTGCAGGGCTCCAGGTACCTGTGATGCCATTATCTGAAAGCGCCGGAAGTGAAGGCATGCTGCTGCCTTCGCAGGCTGTAAGACTGGTTCCGAAAGCGAATGTTGGCGTTGTGTTGCTGTTAACAGTTACGGTCAACGTGGTTGGTAAAGCACAAAGACCTGCAGCAGGAGTAAAAGTGTATGTGCCCGAAGCGGTATTGCTGATTGTTGCAGGACTCCATGTACCTGCGATGCCATTGGTGGAACTGGCAGGCAATGCCGGTGCGGTTGCTCCGCTGCAAATGGCAAGTGTTGTACCGAATGCAAATACCGGTGTTACGTTTGGATTTACAGTTACGGTGAAGCTTGCAGGTAAAGCACAAAGACCCGCGGTTGGCGTGAATGTATAAGTGGCTGATGCCTGGTTATCTACTGTAGCAGGGCTCCATGTACCGGTTATGCCATTGGTTGATGTGGCAGGCAAGACAGGAACTGCAGCGCCTTCACAAATGGTAAGTGAATTTCCGAAAGCAAATGTGGGAGTGATATTATTATTAACTGTTACACTGAAACTGGCAGGCAGGGCACACTGTCCCGCTGCCGGTGTAAACGTATAGGTTCCAGTAGCGGTATTGCTTACGGTGGCCGGGCTCCATGTTCCGGTAACTCCATTGTTTGAGGTAAGTGGAAGCGCAGGAACCGAAGCGCCTGAACAAATCACCAGTGAATTTCCGAAGTCAAATACAGGTGTTGTATTTGGGGTAACGGTAACTGTGAAGTCAACGGGGATTGCGCAAACTCCTGCTGCAGGTGTAAAGGTATAGGTGCCTGATGCAGTATTGCTTACTGTAGCCGGACTCCAGCTTCCATTGATTCCATTGGTGGATGCTGAAGGCAGCGCAGGTACTGAAGCGCCCGAACAAATGGCAAGAGCATTACCAAATGAGAATAAGGGAGTAACATTAGGCGTAATGGTAACAGTAAGTGTTGCAGGAAGCGCACACTGTCCCGCAGCCGGTGTGAAAGTATATGTTCCTGAATTCTGGTTATCAATTGATGCCTGGCTCCATGTACCCGTGATGCCATTGGTGGAAGTGTTAGGCAATGATGGTACTGCGGCATTGGCACAAATGGAAAGCGATGCGCCAAAAGTGAATGTTGGTGTAATGTTGGGATTGACCGTTACAGTAAAATTCACCGGCAGTGCACAAATACCAGCAGCCGGGGTAAAGGTGTAAACTCCCGATGCTGTATTGCTTACCGTGGCAGGGCTCCAGCTTCCATTAACTCCATTGTCTGAGGAAGATGGGAGTGAAGGGACAGCCGCACCGGAACATATTGAAAATGTTGTTCCGAAACTAAATACCGGTGTGGTATTAGGAGTAACGGTAACGTTCAGGCTAAAAGGCAGAGCGCACTGACCGGCGGAAGGCGTAAAAGTATAAGTGCCTGATGCTGTATTGCTGATCGATGCCGGGCTCCATGTACCGGTGATTCCGTTAGTAGAAGTAGTAGGAAGAGCCGGGACACCAGCATTGGCGCAAATGGATAAGGCATTGCCAAAATCAAATGACGGTGTGATATTGGGAGTTACAGTCACCGTAAAGGTGGCGGGTGAGGCGCAAATTCCTGCAGTGGGTGTAAATGTATAAGTGCCTGAATTATTATTATCTACTGTAGCCGGGCTCCAGGTTCCTGTGATCCCGTTGTTGGATGTATTTGGTAAGATTGGAACGATACCACCGGCACAAATGCTCAGAGAGGTGCCGAAAGAGAATGCAGGAAGGGTATTCGGAATTACAATTACGTTACGAATAGCAGGAATACCACACTGTCCTGCAGTTGGTGTGAAAGTATAAGTACCAGAAGCCATGTTGTTGATCACGGCAGGACTCCATGTGCCACTAAGACCGTTGTTCGAGATGGAGGGAAGCACAGGAGGTGTTGAACCTGCACAAAATGGTGCAATTGGTGTGAAGGTTGGCGTATAAACGGGGTTCGACAGGATCACACCAGTATTCAGGTATGTGGAGCATCCATTGGCGATGAGTTCAAAATCAGAATAAATACCTGCATTCAAACCTGAAATGGTGATCTGGCCCGATGCATTTGCTACCAGTACAATTGGGCCCATCATCATTCCATCATCAGAATAATTAACAGTATAACTTACACCAGGTGCGAGATCAGTAATGGTGATGCTTCCCTGTGAGCCGTTACACGTAGTAGGGTTTGTACTGGAAATATCGGGTTCCTGTATGGAGAAGAAAGCTTTGAAAGAAGTGCCGCCATTATTTTCGGTCACGGTTTCATTGCAAAGAACCGGAGAAGCAGAGGAGCCGGTTACTTCGTAATATGCTTCCAATACATAACTGCCCGGAGCATAATTGGTAAGATTTACAGGTGCCGGTGAAGTGGATCCGTCGGGGATCACTCGGTTCCATTTCTGGTCGCCTGCTGCGCAACTGCCACCGGAAGGAAATTCGCCGTTGATGATGTTACAGTCATCAAGCAAAGGCAGGTCAATGGAAGTATAACTGCCAGGGGTAGCCGAAACGGGGTAAACGCGGTAAAATAATCTTGCAGAACATACATTACCTGTAACGGCTTTGAAAGTTCTTACCTGTGCACCTCTCAGGATGAGGGTACCGGAATTTCTTGTATGAACACCGAACTGGTTGTTGTTAAATACATTCCCGGCAGGTCCTATCAGTGAAGCACCGCTGCCAGTAGTATTATAATAATTGCTTTGGTTACAGTCTGTGACCCAGATGGCAGAAGAATTTACCCCGAACGTCTGTGCCTGGGAAATGGCACTGAAAAATAACGTAATTACCAGAGTAAATACACTAGATAAGGATATCGGTTTCATAGAAATTGGCAGTTAGTAAAAACCCTTAGTTTTTAAAGGATACAGCGAACAAAATAGAAAGTTTTATGTAAAACTTAAACTTTATACGATTTTTTTTTGTTGCATGCCTTTCTTTATGCACAGGTCTTTTACATTATCCACAAGTAAAATCAACAGGGAAATTCCACCGTTATCATTGGCCGAATTACCTGTTCATCCCTTGCAGAATAAGGCAGCAGGTTTGATGAATTAAAAAAAAGATCCCTGTCTGCTGGTGAAGTAGGGAAGTGGTCTGCTCACTTTTAATTGTATGTAAATATGCAGGATTGAATGGATGAACAGGCAATGGTTATCCAAACGCAGGGAAATGCTTGAATACATGGGATGAAAAATAGGGGTAAGACGAAGGCCTTACTGCTGCACGTATTGGGTTAGGAATTTTTTATTCCGTGCTGACCTTCATTTTATCTTTTATCTGTTCCGGCAGTTTCAGTTTCTGGAAAACCTTTACCATCAGCAGCATCATGCAAAGGAGGATAAGCAGTCCTAAGACCTGCGAGGTGTTTTTCAGAAAGTAGCCGAGAACAAGAATCATGGCATGTACGCCGCAAATGATCTTGGACGTGAAGCTATGGCTCCACCCGTTACAGGTGAGCAGGTGGTGGATGTGATTCTTGTCCGGGGAAAAAGGAGAGCGGCCCTGCCAGATCCTGATGGCAAAAACCCTGAGGGTATCAAATACAGGAATGGCCACCACACTCAATGCAAAAATGGGTACATGTGTGAGTACAGGACTTGTCATGGATGTATTCAACTGTATCAGGCGGATACATAAAACGGAAACCACAAATCCCAACACCAGCGAACCGGTATCTCCCATGAATATGCGGGCAGGATTAAAATTATAATACAGAAAACCCAGGAGGCCTCCGCCGAGTGCAAAAGCAATAATGGCATTGTTGGAGTCACCTGACATGGTGAGGAAGAGGCCCAGGATCACCAGGCTCATAAAACCCAGTCCGCCTGCCAGCCCGTCAATCCCATCAATCAGGTTGAAAGCATTGGTGATGCCCGCGATGGCGAGTATGGTAAAACTGTATTGAGCCGTTACAGGCAGGTCATAAATGCCAAATAGCCCGTTGAAACTGGTGATCCTTACCCCGCTGAATGCAATAAGACAACCTACTGCCACCTGTAGGGCAAGTTTATAACGTGCCGGCATGTTTTTAAGATCATCCATAATCCCAACTGCCAGCAATACACCAATAGAAAAGAAAAAAGATACCATGAAACTATCCCGAGTGAAATCCAGCCACATCAGGCAGGCAGCGATCATACCAATGCCAGACGCAATACCTCCCATAGTAGGTATCGGGGACACATGTTCCTTGCGCAGGTCCGGCACATCAAATAATTTAAAACGGAAGATCATGCGGATCAGTGGTGGCATGGTGATCATGGCCACTACAAATGCAGTGACAAAGGCAAGCAGTCCAAATTTGTAATCGGAAAAAACAAGGTTGATCTGGAGTATGGTTTGATGCATATTGGATTTGGGATCCTCAAAATAGGGAATAATACTTACCCGGGCAAGTGGCAGACTGTATTCCAAGATTTTTCATGCGGCCTTTCATCCTTGAATTACATGGTTTCACCGGGACATTGCAGGTACAGTATAAATCAAAAAAGATTTCTTTTAATGTAGATATCACTGCCACATCCTGTTATTTTTCTCTCCCATTCCCTCGCCTTTAGCTTTTATTTTTGTCTAAATCATCCTATCACTACTTCACCCAACATATTAGCCAGTCCCATTGAATACCTGAAGGGTGTGGGTCCCCTGCGTGGTGACCTGCTTAAAAAAGAACTGGCCATTTTCAGTTTTCACGACCTGTTGCATCATTTTCCATATCGCCATCTCGATAAAACTCGTATCACTCCCATTGCCTCGCTTACCCCTGCAACGGATCATGCCCTGGTGCAGGGCCGTTTGATGTATTATGAACTCACCGGGTCGGGCAGCAGTAAGAGGATCATCGCAACTTTAAAAGACAGCAGCGGTGTGATGGAACTTACCTGGTTCAAGGGCCTGCATTGGGTAGAAAAATTTTTGAAGCAGGATGAAATTTTCCTGGCCTATGGAAAGGTGGGCTTTTTTATGGGCAAACCCCAGATCGTTCACCCTGAACTTGAACTGGCATCCCAGGAAAGTTCGGGGAAAAGTTTTTTGGAACCAGTCTATCCATCTACCGAAAAACTGAAAACAAAAAACCTGGGTGGACGGCAGATCGGTAAACTCACGGCAGTGCTGTTGTCACTGGTACAGGAAAAAGATATTCCAGAGAACCTGCCTCCCGCACTTCTTTCAAAGCTCAAGCTAATGCCGCGATATGAAGCTTACAGGCAAATCCATTTCCCATCTTCTCCCCATCATTATTACCAGGCCTTGCGCCGGTTGAAATTTGAGGAATTGTTCATCACCCAGTTGCGTCTTGCCATGGTCAGGTCCGAAAGACACCGCAAATCGAAGGGAGTGGTATTCGGAAAAGTGGGCGACCTGTTCAACCGTTTCTATGCTGATTATCTTCCCTTCGAACTGACAGGTGCCCAGAAAAGGGTGATCCGGGAAATCAGGCTGGATACCGGAAGTGGTCACCAGATGAACCGTCTGTTGCAGGGAGATGTAGGAAGCGGCAAAACCATGGTGGCCCTGCTGGCCATGCTGCTTGCCCTCGACAATGGTTACCAGTGCTGTCTTATGGCGCCTACGGAGATACTTTCCCAGCAGCATTTTGCCACACTTACTTCCATGCTGGCTGATCTGCCGGTAACCATGCACCTGCTCACCGGGTCTACTCCTGCAAAAAACCGGAAAGCAATCCTGAAAGAACTGGAAGAAGGCACGGCACATATAGTAATTGGCACTCATGCACTGATTGAAGAGGTGGTAAAGTTTCGCAACCTGGGATTGGCGGTGATAGATGAGCAGCACCGTTTTGGCGTAGCTCAAAGGGCCAGGCTTTGGAAAAAAGGAGCGATCCCGCCACATATCCTGGTAATGACGGCCACACCCATTCCGCGAACACTGGCCATGACAGCCTTTGGTGACCTCGATTACAGTATCATGGACGAACTGCCTCCCGGAAGGCAACCCATTACCACGGTACACCGTTATGACGACAGGAGATCGCAGGTGATGGATTTCATCCGCAACGAAATAGACGCCGGCCGTCAGGTATATATCATATTTCCATTGATTGAAGAAAGCGCCAAACTGGATTATGAGCATCTCATGGGAGGGTATGAAAATGTGAAAGCCTTTTTCCCCGAACCAAAATACTGGGTCAGCATGGTGCATGGCCGTCAGCCTGCTGAGCAGAAGGAAACCAATATGCAGCGTTTCGTAAGAGGTGATACCCAGATCATGGTCAGCACCACGGTAATTGAAGTGGGGGTGAATGTGCCCAATGCAACAGTGATGGTGATAGAAAGCGCTGAGAAATTCGGATTGTCCCAGTTGCACCAGCTCAGGGGCAGGGTAGGGAGGGGTTCGGAAAAAAGTTATTGTATCCTGATGACCTCCAACCAGATCGGTGCTGAAGCCCGCAAGCGCATCCAGATCATGACTTCTACCGTAAATGGTTTTGAGATCGCTGAAAAAGACCTCGAGCTAAGAGGCCCGGGTGAAATAGAAGGCACCCGGCAGAGCGGGGCGTTGAATTTCAGGCTTGCCGATATTGTACAGGATAAGCTGATGCTCGATGCTGCGCGGGATCTCGCGGAGCAAACCATTGAAAAAGACCCGGAACTGGAAACGGCCGAAAATTTGCAACTGAAAAACTATCTCCGGTCATTGCATGGTAAAACTCCGTGGAGCCGGATATCTTAACATTCATTGCACAACAATTTTAGCCATATTTAGTTTAATTTGAGAAAGATTGAGCTACAAGTTTTCCATACTTTTCTTTTTATCCTGCCTTCTTGGAATCGGTGTGAGAGCACAAAACATTGAATTCGTTGAAAACAAAGGCCAGTGGGATGAACGTGTCCGTTTTATGGGCATGATCTATAATGGTGCTTTCTTTATTCACGAGGATGGATATACGGTTATTAAACACCATGATGGCGACCTGAAAAAAATAACAGAAGATGCCCACCGTCGTACACCCACCGACCAAAGGCTTCGTTCACATGCCTTCAATGTAAGTTTTGTCAATGCAAGTCCGCAGGCCAGGATCGTTGCAGACAAGGCACAGGTTCACTACAATAATTATTACATTGGAAATGATCCTTCTAAATGGGCTACCGGATGCCGCATTTATATGGGCATTACCATAAAGGATATCTACCCCAACATAGACCTCCGGTATTATTCAGATGCCGGAACTTTAAAATATGATATCATCGTCAACCCGGGTGGTGATGTTACAGACATACAATTAAAATATAATGGTGTTGACGGACTTCGCACCAAGGGCAAAGAATTGCTGATCGCAACTTCACTCGGTGATCTGAAAGAATCAGCGCCTTACACTTACCAGTTTAATGAGAAAGGTAAAAACGAAATCGCTGCAAAATATGTAGTGGGTAAGAACAATACCCTGCAATTTGATATCAAGCCTTTCAATAACCAGGTACCATTGATCATTGATCCCACATTGGAATTCTGTTCTTTTTCCGGAAGCCAGTCAGAGAACTGGGGTTACACTGCTACTTATGGCCCTGACGGATCCATGTTTGGTGGTGGTATTGTAAGGGGACAGGGGTTTCCTACGTCAACGGGTGCATTTGATATTACGCATAATGGTGGCGAATGGGATATAGGTATCATGAAATTAAGTCCCGATGGAAGCACGCTCCTTTACAGTACTTATATCGGCGGTTCCAATATTGAACAACCCCACAGTCTTATTACGGATCCACAGGGTAACCTGATCCTTGCTGGCAGGTCCAACTCGGTAGGCGCTACTCCGGCTAACAACTATCCCGTAATTGGTGGCGCCATTGGTACACCAACCGGGTACGAAATCGTTGTTACAAAATTCAATGCTGCCGGCACGGCACTCATAGGATCGAAAACCATTGGTGGTTCGGGCTTCGATGGTGTGAACATCCGTGATGCGCACGAGGGCGGTGATGACCGGCTGATCCAGAATTATGGTGATGATGGAAGAAGTGAAGTGAATATCGACGCGGCAGGTAATATCTATGTGGCTTCCTGTACCCGTTCAAATAATTTTCCTGTCATTGGTGGATTTCAATCTACCAGTGGTGGTGACCAGGATGGTGTGGTATTGAAATTCAACCCCTCCGTAAATCTTTTATTCAGTTCTTACCTGGGTGGCAACGGGGCTGATGCAGCCTATGTTTTATCCATTGCTCCCGACAATAGCATTTATGTGGCAGGTGGTACCATGAGTACCGATCTTCAAACCAAATTCAATACTGCCGGTACTGTTGGGCCCACCAATAGAGGCAGCATTGATGGTTTTGTAGCCGTCATCAGCAATGATGGTTCTACACTTACCCGCCTGTCCTATATTGGTACAGGGGCTATTGATCAGATCTATGGTATCAAGTTCGACAGCAAAGGATTTCCTTATGTTGTAGGTACAACCAAAGGAACCTTTCCAATTTTAAATGCACCATGGAGCCAGCCAAATGGCAAGCAGTTTATTGCCAAACTACAACCTGATCTTTCTGCTTTTATTTATTCCACCACCTTTGGAAAGGGTGAGGCAGATCCTGATATTTCACCCGTTGCCTTCCTGGTGGACCGTTGTGAAAATGTATATGTTTCAGGCTGGGGCGGTGATTCTAATTTCCCTAACGCAGGTGTACAGGGATTAACAGTCACTCCGGATGCCATCAAAATTGCGCCTGATATTTTTCCCAACGGGCTGGGAGGTGATTTCTACTTTTTTGTTTTGAAAAAAGATGCTGCTTCACAGTTGTATGGAAGCTTCTTCGGACAAAATAATACTTCTACCTATCATGATCATGTGGATGGTGGTACCAGCCGCTTTGATGAAAATGGCGTGATCTACCAGGCCATGTGCGCAAGCTGTGGCAACAATGCTGCCTTCCCAACCACACCAGGAGTTTTTGCGCCACAGAAACCTGCTTCCGCGTTTTGTAATATGGCCATGGTGAAGATCGCGTTCAACCTTGCGGGTGTAGGAAGCGGTGTGCAATCTTATATTGATGCAACTACACGAGGCAACAGTGGTTGCGTTCCGCTTACCATTGATTTTGTTGATACAGTATTGACAGCACAGAGTTATGAATGGTATTTTGGTGATGATCCTACAGCGCCGCCACTTATCACTGATGCGCCGAATGCCACACATACCTATACTGCTGTTGGTGTTTACCAGGTAATGCTGGTGGCCATTGATTCCAACAGTTGTAATATTAGGGACACATCATATACTACCATCACAGTAAGTAATCTAAGGGCCATACTGGATTATAATGCGGTAAAATTGAATCCCTGCGATTCTTTCAAATACAGGTTTGATAATATTTCCATAGCACCGCCTGCGAGGCCATTTGGTCCCACCTCATTTATCTGGGATTTTGGTGATAATTCTCCAAGGGTTACGACCGGTGCAGGTCCTGTTTTTCATAATTATACAAGCCCTGGAACCTATACGGTCAGGCTTTTCCTGAATGATTCCGTCTATTGCAATTTCCCCGATACAGTGGTGAAACAAATCAGGGTGGCAGCGCTGGTAGAAGCTGATTTTGATACGCCACCATTGGGATGCGCACCTTACACAGCGCAGTTTACCAATGAATCACAGGCAGGTTCAAGGTTTATCTGGAACTTTGGTGATCCTAATGATCCTACGCCTTCCAACCTGGTGAATCCTACACACCTTTACACCCAGCCCGGAACCTATACCGTTACGCTCATCGCGATAGATTCAGCTACCTGTAATATTTCTGATACCACTTCATTCACCATCAACGTGCAGGGCAAACCCACTGCTGATTTCACAGCATCGCCCCAGCCCCCGGTAGTGAATACGCCTATTTCATTCACCAATAATTCATCACCGGATGCTGTTAGATTCAAGTGGCTTTTTGGTGATGGGGATTCCCTGGAAACAACCTCAAGGCAGGTTGTGCAACATGAGTATATTGCTTCACAAACCTATAATGCCTGCCTCATCGCTTATAACCAGGCCGGCTGTCCCGATACCGTGTGCAAAGATGTGAGGATGCTGATTGAAGCGGCCGTTGATGTGCCTAATGCCTTTACACCAGGCAAAGGGGGTGTGAACAGCCAGGTTTATGTTCGTGGCTTTGGAATTGCAAAAATGCATTTCACTATCTATGCGCGCTGGGGCGAAAAGGTATTTGAAACCAACAGCAAGCATATAGGATGGGATGGATACTATAAAGGCAAACTGCTTCCGATGGATGTGTATGCTTATACACTCAGTGTGGAATTTTCGGATGGAACCAAAACAACTAAAACGGGAGATATAACGTTAATACGATAGTTGTGGCAAAAACATTCACCTCATATGGCCTGAAAGCGCTCCTCGCGGCAGCGTGTTTCCTGTCTGGCTTCAGCAGCCGGGCACAGGACCTGCATTTTTCACAATTCTTCAATTCTCCTCTTACCACCAATCCTGCCAATACAGGATTCATACCTGATGGTGATTACAGGCTGGGCATCAATTACCGGAACCAGTGGTCATCCATTATGACCGTACCATATAAGACCATGAGCGCTTTTGCTGATGCACAGATTCTTCGCGACCGTTTTGAAAATGGCTGGATGGGTGTGGGAGGCGTGATACTTCGGGATGTTGCCGGCAGTGGTAATCTTACTTCTACCAAGATCTACGGCTCTGTGGCCTACCACCAGATGCTTGGATTTTCGAGCCTGCTCAGTCTGGGTTTCAATGTGGGATGGGCCAATAAGCAGATCAACGTCACCAATCTTAAATTTCCTGACCAGTTTGACGGGAAGTTCTTCGACAATAAATTGCCCACCAGTGCGCTGCTTGACCGTAACAATGTGAGTTATCTTGATATGCAGGTGGGCCTCAATTATGCTTATTTCCCAACAGATAATATCTATGTGAATGGAGGGTATTCTGCCCATCACGTGAACAAACCCTACGAATCTTTTTTCATTGATTCAAGCGGTGCCGCGGCCAGGGTGCCCATGCGCCACATTGGTTTTCTTAATGGCAGCTTCAAGCTGAATGACCAGTGGATCATCAATCCCAATATTTATTATACCAACCAGGCCAATGTGCAGGAACTCGTAGGAGGTCTCACCGCGCATTATAATTTGTCAGGCGATGGTATGTACCAGTTGATCGGTGGCGTTTATTACCGCCATAAGGAAGCCGTGATCCCGATGGTAGGACTCGGGTACAATGATTATACATTCACATTCAGCTACGATGCTACCATGTCTTCACTGAAAGCTTTCAATAATTCAAGAGGGGCTTTTGAATTTTCACTGATCCGCCAGGGTGTGCTCAATCCAAGCAGCAACAGGATCACCCCATGCCCTACCTTCCGCACTTATTGATCTTTGGCTTTTAGTTTTACGGCTTTTCACCGATTTTTACGGCAAATACCATTCATGATCGCCACCACCATAGAAAAATCACAGGCCGCTGCCCACCTGGATGCGTTCAGGCAGATAGCGGGTGATGATTTTGTTTTTGTAGATGAGGAAGTGCTGGGTAATTATGCCCATGATGAAACGGAAGACCTTCATTTTCTCCCTGATGTAGTTATCAAACCAGGCAGCGCCGAAGAGATCAGCGCTATTCTTAAAATCTGCAACCAGCATAAGATCCCTGTTACACCAAGAGGTGCGGGTACCGGGTTGAGTGGAGGCGCGCTTCCGCATCTCGGAGGTGTGTTACTTTCTATAGAAAGACTCAATCGCATCATTGAAATTGATGAAAGGAATTTGCAGGTGACCACCGAGCCGGGTGTGATCACCGAGGTGTTGCAGGATGCCGTGAAACTGAAAGGACTTTTTTATCCTCCCGATCCCAGCAGCAGGGGATCCTGCATGATTGGCGGCAACATTGCCGAAAACAGTGGTGGCCCCAAAGCTGTGAAATATGGTGTGGTGAAAGATTATGTACTCAACCTGGAGGTGGTTCTTCCTACGGGTGAGATCACCTGGACAGGCGCTAATGTTCTGAAGAACGCCACCGGGTATAACCTTACGCAATTGATTGTGGGCAGTGAAGGCACACTTGGCATCGTAACCAAGGCAGTGCTCAAACTGATCCCCTTGCCCAAATACGACCTGCTGATGCTGGTGCCTTTCCGGAAGCCGGAGAATGCCTGTGCCGCCGTGAGCGCCATCTTCACAGCGGGATATACACCCAGCGCCATGGAATTTATGGAAAGGGATGCCCTTGAATGGGTGATGCGGTTTGTTGATAATTCCATTGTAGCCATAGAAGACGACATCCAGGCCCACCTGCTGGTGGAAGTGGATGGAAACGATATGGATGTTTTGATGAAGGAGATTGAAGGTATCGCGGGTGTATGCATGGAATTTGACTGCGGCGAGATTCTCTTCGCTGAAGATGCCCAGCAGAAAACAGAGTTGTGGAAATTGAGAAGAAGAGTGGGTGAAGCGGTGAAATCACATTCGGTCTACAAGGAAGAGGATACCGTGGTGCCAAGGGCTGAATTGCCTGTTCTTTTGAAAGGCGTCAAGGAAATCGGGAAAAAATATGGTTTCCATTCTGTTTGTTACGGGCATGCGGGTGATGGTAATCTCCATGTCAACATCATCAAAGGAGATCTCACAGAAGAACAATGGAACGGTTCCTTAAAAAGCGGCATTGTTGAAATATTTGAACTGGTGAAACGTTTGGGAGGTACCATCAGCGGCGAACATGGCATTGGCCTGGTGCAGAAAGACTACCTGCCCATTGTGTTTGACAGTGTGCAGATGCACCTGATGAAACAGATCAAAAAAGTATTTGATCCTAATAATATCCTTAACGCGGGAAAGATTTTTGATTAAAATGATGTAATCATGCGAAAGATTTTTTTCTTGTTATTAATGGTGAATTTCATCTGCGGTACAACCCTGGCCCAGGATGAAGAGAATGAAGAACGTAAAGGTTTCCAGAAAGAGAAATTATTCACCGGGGGTAGTTTATCACTTTCCTTTTTCAACCAGAGTTTTCTTGCTGGAGTGAACCCGGTGCTGGGATATAACCTTACCCGCTGGGCAGATGCGGGTATTGTTATCAATTATATCTATGCATCCTACCGCGACCAGATCTATTATGATGATAAGCTCCGTCAGTCGCTTTATGGTGGCGGGGTTTTCACGAGGATCTTCCCTGTAAAATTCCTGTTTGTGCAGGGGCAGGTGGAACACAACCGGATCTATGCCAAATACACACCTCCGCCAAATAGCATGATGCCTACGCAAAAGGACAGGGTCACATCCAACAGTGTGCTGGTAGGAGGTGGATACACTTCCGGCCGCAACCCTGATGGAGGTGGAGCCTATGGTTATCTAGCCATACTGTTTGATGTAACCAAAAATAAAAACTCTCCTTATCTCGATAATGGCCGCGCCATTCCCATTATTCGTGCCGGCATCAACTTCCCGCTTTTCAGTGGGAGAAATTACGGGGCGGATTGACGCAGGTAAGGAAGCAGTTCCGCGGGTTGTTTGATCACCGTGAGCTGTTTCTCCAGGTCTTCCCACAAAAAACCTTCACCCGCCACATGGTGAATATGCTGGAGAAGGTGATCGTAAAAGCCTGAGGTGTTCAGGATGAAGACCGCTTTATCGTGAATGGAGAGAACATTCCAGGTAAGCACTTCAAACAGTTCATCAAGGGTTCCAAAACCACCGGGAAGGATAATCACCGCGTCGCAGAGTTCATACATTTTTCTTTTGCGCAGGTGCATGTCATCTACTACAAACAGTTCGCTGATGCTGTCATGCTGGTGCTCCCAGTCTGTAAGTACCTTCGGGATCACCCCCCTTACAATTCCGCCCTTCTGCATAACCGTGTCGGCTACAATTCCCATAAGTCCTTTGCGTCCGCCACCGTAGATTAACTCTACCTGGTGATCGGCCAGCAGCGAGGCCAGTTCGCGTGCATGCGTGGCATAGTCTTCACGATTGCCGTTTTTAGAACCACAGAAGATCGCGAGTTTTTGAATCCGTTTCATCATCAGAATTGTTCAGCAAATGGAAGACAAATTTTTCTATCTTCAAAAATTACTGATGTTTGCACAAATTGTCACCAAACCATAAAATATGTCACCGGAGTTATTGTTAGCCTTTGTTGTTGGATATTTTGTACTGCTTCTGGTTGTTGCTTACTACACTTCACGAAATGCCAACAATGAATCTTTTTTCATTGGCAACAAAAGTTCCAACTGGATGGTGGTGGCTTTTGGTATGATCGGCACCTCTCTCAGCGGCGTCACTTTTGTGAGTGTGCCGGGTGCAGTAGGTAAACCCTTTGCGGGAGGTTTTGAGGCCTTTACGTATTTCCAGATCGTAATCGGTTATGTGATCGGTTATCTTGTAATCGCATTTGTGCTGCTGCCTCTTTATTATAAACTGAACCTGACTTCCATTTATAATTACCTGAGCAAAAGGCTCGGATTTGTATCATATAAAACAGGTGCATCTTTCTTTATTCTTTCAAGAACGCTGGGTGCTACGGCAAGGCTATACCTGGTAGTTGCCATTCTGCAGGATGCCATCCTTGCCAGTTATGGAATTCCATTTTGGGTTACCACACTGGTGATCCTTCTCATGATCCTTTTATATACTTATGAGGGAGGGGTTAAAACAATTGTGTGGACCGACATGCTGCAAACCACCTGTATGCTGGCAGGCCTGGTAATCTGTGTTATCTATATCCTTAACACAATGGGACTCAGTTTTGGAGAAGGTCTCGGCCAGATGACCGATTCAGGTTTTACTAAAATGTTTGTAGCTGATCCAAACAGCAGCCTGTTTTTTGTTAAGCAAGTGTTGGCCGGTGCATTCATCACCATTACCATGACAGGAATGGACCAGGAGATGATGCAGAAAAATATCAGTGTACGCACGCTGAAAGATTCACAAAAGAACATGCTCACGTTTTCCATCATACAGGCATTGGTAGTACTGTTATTCCTCTTTCTTGGTGGATTGCTCTACCTCTATGCAGCAGGTAGTGGTATCGAAGCCAGGCCAGACCGCCTGTTCCCCACCATTGCACTGGGCGAAGGTGTCCCCGCAATCATATCTGTAATTTTCATCATTGCACTTATTTCCGCACTGTTTCCAAGTGCTGACGGTGCTATTACTGCGCTTACTTCTTCATTCTGCATTGATATTTTAGGATTAAAAAGAAGGCAGGACTGGAATGACAAGGAAAAACATAAAATCAGGAAAAGAATTCACCTTGGTTTTGCACTTGTATTCCTGATGTTTGTGATGATGTTTAAATGGATAGACAGCCCAAGTATGATTGGTGTGATACTGAAGGTGGCTGCCTATACTTATGGACCACTTTTAGGATTGTTTGCTTTTGGTATTCTCACCAAAAGGAGTGTGGCTGACCGGATGGTTCCGGTAATTGCGGTTCTGGCGCCTTTGATTTGTTATATCCTGGATGTATACCAGGAAGAAATATTCGGATCCTTTCAGATCGGTCTCGAGCTGATCATCATCAATGGCCTGCTTACATTCCTGGGACTGATGCTGATATCTAAACCAGGGCAGGAAGGATTTGTGATGGATGCTGAAAGAACCGAGGGCCCCTCAAAAGATCCACATTAATGGAGCTGGTACATCCACTGGCACAACAGTACGCTGAAAAATATACATCAGCAGATGATGAATTGCTGCGCGAAATTGAAGCATTCACCTCAGCTAACCATCCACATGCCCACATGATCAGCGGCCATCTGCAGGGTCAATTGCTGCAGATGATCAGCCGTATGATCAGGCCATCGAGAATCCTCGAGATCGGCACCTTCACCGGATACAGTGCCCTTTCCCTTGCCGCAGGTTTACAGGAGCAGGGTATGCTGCACACCATTGAACTGCGTGAAGCGGATGCAGGGACTGCAAAATCTTATTTCGAGCGTTCAGCGTTCAGTCAACAGATCCGCCTTCATATCGGTGATGCCCGCACTATCATCGGTGAACTCAGGGAAAGCTGGGATTTGGTTTTTATTGATGCCGATAAGGAGAATTATATCCATTATTTTAACCTGGTTTTCCCCCATCTTAAGCCAAAGGGTTTTATTTTAGCGGATAATGTGCTCTTTCACGGCCAGGTGCTTGAAGATGAAGTCAAAGGAAAAAACGCGAAAGCGATACAGGCTTTCAATGATTTTCTTTTAGAAAGGGATGATGTGAACAGGGTGATGCTGACCGTAAGAGATGGCTTATTTTTGATCCAGAAAAAATAACAGCCGGAAAACCAGATAGAATCCATGAAAAAACGCTTCTCCTTACTGCTGATGGTGACAGCATTCATGTGCAGGGCAGCCCTTGCGCAAAATTCCGAAGTCATCAAAAATTACATCGCCACTTATAAGGACATCGCTATTGCCGAAATGCAAAGGACCGGTGTACCTGCTGCCATTACTTTGGCCCAGGGAATCCATGAAACCGGAGCCGGTACCAGTGATCTTGTCAAAAGATCCAATAACCATTTCGGCATCAAATGTAAATCTGACTGGAAAGGAGAATCGGTTTCCCATGATGATGATGCAAGAGGTGAATGTTTTCGCAAGTACAACGACCCCTACGAATCTTACCGCGACCATTCGGATTTTTTAAAGTACCGACCTTATTACACCGAACTTTTCAAACTGGATCCTACAGATTATGAAGGCTGGGCTTATGGATTGAAGAAAGCAGGTTATGCTACCAACCCTAAGTATCCTCAAATACTTATCAAGCTGATAAGGGATTACCAGTTGCAGGAATATACACTGATCGCACTCAATAAAAAATCTGTTGATGACCTGGTTTGGAACAAGAATGATCAAAACCCTTCGGAACAACCTGTACAGGATGAAGTAGAAGAGGTACCGGCAATTGCCAAGTCTTATCCCTCCGGGGTTTTCAGGATCAATGAAACAAAAGTGATCCATGCCACCAAGGGTACTTCATTTTTGAAGATCGCATCAGAACATAAACTGGATCTTTCAAAACTGTTTGAATTCAATGACAGGGAACCTGCTGATATTGTTGAGAAAGATCAACTGGTTTACCTGCAGCGCAAACGCAGGAGCGGTGCCAGCGAATTTCATACGGTTGTAAGTGGTGAAACCCTGCTGGATATTGCACAGGAAGAAGGAATCAGGCTGGAAAATCTATTGGCATATAACCATCTGAAAAAGAATATGCAGCCGGCTGTGGGAGAAAAGCTTTATCTGAATACAACAGCAGCTTCCATGCCCAGGTTGAAAACGGAAACCATGCAGAGAACTGCTGCCATGGGATCTTATTCATCATCAGCAAACCTGCAGCCTGAATATATCGTTCATACCGTTCAGCCCAAAGAAACAGCTTATGGTATCGCTAAAAAATATTTGATAGGACTGGAAGAATTAATGAAATGGAATGCGTTGGAATCAGAGATCCTGAGAGCAGGACAACAATTGCGCATCCCCAAAAAATAATACATGCCCATAACCTTGCACGATAAAACATTTGATACTTACATCTCAGACAACCAGATCCAGGAAAAGATCAGGATTATAGCAGATCAGCTTAACAAGGATTATGAAGGCAAAAAACCACTCTTCATTGCCATACTGAACGGATCTTTTATGTTTGCTGCGGACCTGTTCAAATACATCACGATAGACGCCGAGATCTGCTTTATTAAACTGGCTTCTTACAAGGGCATGAAATCAAGTGGAAATGTGGTAACTGCAATTGGCCTGGACCAGGATATCTACGGAAGAGATGTGGTGATACTTGAGGATATTGTAGATACAGGAAAGACGCTGCATGAGTTCCTGCCAAAGCTGGAACACCAGCAGCCAAGGTCATTGAAGATCGCCACGCTTTTGCATAAACCTGAAGCCACAAAGTTTCCTATGCAGATCGATTACCTCGGCTTTACGATCCCTAACAAATTCGTGGTGGGTTATGGTCTCGATTACGATGGTCTTGGCAGGAATCTCAAGGAAATCTTTCAATTAACAGAACGTTCTTGACATCCTAGGCCAAGTTTCGTAATTTCCTTACCAATTGTATTGAAGCATTTAATAAATATTATTCTATTCTTTTTTTATCCTCTGCTTGCTTTTCCCCAGTTTTTCATGAAAGGGCAGGTAAAGGATGAGGCAGGAAATCCATTGCCAAATGCCTCAATCCGGCTTCAAAGTTCAAGAGACACTTATTTTTCAAGGTCAGAAGGTTTGTTTGGTTTCAATACCAAGGAGCGGTTTGATTCCATCAGTGTCAAACTCGAAGGATACATTCACCAGGACCTCGAAGTGGATGCCACTTCCTTTATCACGATTGTACTTAAAAAATCGGCGGTTTACAAAAGTTCAAAAAATAATAAACTCGTTTCATTAACACAGGACCTCAAAAGGGAAACGCAGCAACAGTGGTTTGCCGGTGATGAAACTTATGCGAGCCTGATTGAGAACCAGTTCATCAATGCCACTGCCTATCCATCCACCAGTGTTACGCTTAATGTGGACCGTGCTTCGTACAGCAATATCCGGCGTTTTCTCACTATGAATACTGCCGTACCTCCCGATGCGGTACGTGTGGAGGAAATGCTGAACTATTTCAATTTTGATTACAAGGAACCTACAGGCAATAATGCGTTCGATATACGTACTGTGCTCACCGACTGTCCATGGAATAAAGAGAACCGCCTGTTGTTTGCTCATATCAATTCACGCAAATTGCCGCTTGATAATCTTCCTGCCAGCCACCTGGTTTTCCTGATTGATGTTTCCGGCTCCATGGATATGCCCAACAGGCTTCCATTATTGAAAAATGGTTTCAAGGCACTCGTCAATAATCTTCGGGCGAAAGATTCGGTATCCATCATAGTTTACGGGGGCATGGTGGGTATTGCACTGCCCACTACCGGTGGTGATGAAAAAGAAAGAATACTAAAGACTATCGACAGCCTTCAGCCAGGAGGATCTACACCGGGTGAATCGGGGATCAAACTGGCCTACAGCGTGGCGCGCAATCATTTCATAAAGGATGGCAACAACAGGATCATACTGGCAACAGATGGTGATTTTAATGTAGGTATACAGAAGGACCAGGAACTGGAAGAAATGATCGCCACCCAGAAAGAATCCGGGATCTACCTCACCTGCCTTGGTATAGGAATGGGAAACTATAAGGATTCAAAGATCCAGAGCCTGGCACAAAGAGGTAATGGCAATTTCGCCTACATCGATAACTATGCGGAGGCTGAGAAAATCTTATTGAAAGAATTCACGCAAACCCTGTTCACAGTTGCTGATGATGCATTTTTGAATGTTGAGTTCAACCCGGAATACATCAAGGAGTACCGGTTGCTTGGGTTTGATAATAAAGTAGGAGCGATCAAGGATAAGGAAGCCGTAATTGAAGGAGGTGAGATAGGGTCTGCTTATTCTACACTGGTTGCTTTTGAAATTATTCCAACCCGGCCCGGGTTGTTGGCTTCAGATGCGGGGCATTTTTTTAACCCGGTTAATTTTTTATTGAAATTCAAGGATCCGCAGGACCCCCGCAGGCTGGAACTGATGGAATCTCCTTCACTCACCTATACTCCTTACCAGAGGATCGACAGTTGTTATCGTTTTGCCACATCTGTGATCATGTTTGGGGCCATGTTGCGAAAGTCAAAATTCATGAAAGAACTTACCTGGAACGATATCATTAAATCAGCAACGGAATCGGCAGATCCCGGTAGTTATTCGCAACAGGAATTCATCAGGCTTGCGGAACAGGCCAAACAGGTTTACAGTAAAAAAAGAAAGAAAGGAAGAAAAGGAGGAGATGGCTGATCTTCTGATCAGGAAAACATCTCCCGCATTTTATCAAAAAATGATTTCTGGTTCTTTTCCGGGTTAGGTTTGAAATTGGAAGAATGCTGCATTTTTTCAAGCATATTTCTTTCTTCAGATGATACATGCTGTGGCGTCCATACATTCACCTGCACCAACTGGTCGCCTTTTTCATAACTGTTTACAGCAGGGAAACCTTTTCCTTTCAGCCTGAAAACCTTGCCGCTCTGGGTGCCGGCCGGTATCTTGATCTTGGCACGGCCATCAATCGTTGGTACTTCAACCTGGGTGCCGAATACGGCATCTGGAATGGAGATATGCAATTCGTATGCAACGTTCAGACCTTCTCTTTGCAGTTCCTTGTGTGATTCTTCTTCAATAAGAATGATAAGGTCTCCGGCAGACCCGCCTCTTTCACCCGCATTACCCCGGCCGCTGATGTTTAATTGCATACCTTCCTGTACACCAGCGGGTATATCAATGCTCACCATTTCTTCAGCATAAACACGACCTTCTCCTTTGCAGTTGCTGCATTTGGCCGTAATGGTTGAACCCTCGCCGTTACAGGTTGGGCAGGTGGTAACGGTTTGCATCTGGCCCAGGAAAGTATTGGTAACCTTTCTCACCTGGCCGCTGCCACCGCAGGTACTACAGGTCTGCACGCTGCCTTTATCCTTGGCACCACTGCCGCTGCACGGGGCGCAGGGCACATATTTTTTTACTTTGATGTTCTTGGTTACACCTCTTGCAATCTCTTCGTAATTGAGTTTGAGTTTGATCCTGAGGTTGGAGCCCCGGGTGCCGCGTGAACGCTGGCCGCCACGTGTTCTCTGGCCGCCTCCGCCACCGAAAAAGCTTCCGAAAATATCTTCACCGAAAATATCACCGAACTGGCTGAAGATATCTTCCATATTCATACCGCCAGGGTGGGCTCCACGTCCATTGCCACTCACCGCTGCATGTCCATACCGGTCATACTGCGCACGTTTATCCTGGTCGCTCAGCACTTCATAGGCTTCGGCTGCCTCTTTGAATTTTTCTTCAGCCGCTTTGTCCCCGGGATTCCTGTCGGGATGAAACTGCATGGCCACTTTACGGTAAGATTTTTTGATCTCATCCGCGGAAGCGGTCTTGCTCACGCCCAGTATTTCGTAAAAATCTCTTTTTGCCATTGACGGTTTTTAAACTTGGCCTATTTATTTGCCTACTACCACTTTCGAAAAGCGGATGATCTTATTATTGAGTGAATAACCCTTCTGTACTTCAGCAACAATGCGGCCTTTCATTTCATCGCCGGCAATGATCTCTGTTACCGCTTCATGCAGGTCGGGGTTGAACTCTTCACCCACCACTTCCATATGTTTAAGGCCTTTGCTGTTAAGGATGTTTCTCATTTTGGCAAACACCAGTTGCACACCTTCCCTTACCTGGTTGATATCATCGGAAGTTTCCAATTGCTTCTGAGCTCTTTCACTGTCATCAAGTACTTCAAGCAGATCAGTGATGACGTCCCTGCCTGCAGTCTGGATGAGTTCAACACGTTCCCTGGCATTACGGCGTTTGAAATTTTCAAATTCCGCGGCCTGCCTCAGAAAACGGTCATTGCAGTCTGCCAGTTGCGCGTTAAGCTTTTCGATCTCGGGTTCCTCGGTCACAGGTTCATTGAGATGCTGGTTTCCATCGATATTTTCATCAGTATTAATATTGATAGACCCATCCAGCTCATTTTCTGCCTGTTGTACGTTTTCCTCTTGTTTATTCATGATCTGTCAAAATTGTTTGCAAAGGTAGGCTTGACAAGAATACGGCCAACCGCTGCCGGAGGGACAAAATGTCCTTTAAATGGCTATTTAACATTCATTATTCCCATGATACAGGGGTAATTTAAGTAGCTTGCTGCCCCGATATGAAAAAAGTTCACTTAAAGAGGAAAATAGCAGCCAGGATAGCAGGCGGTCACCCCTGGATCTTTGCCAATGAAGTAGAGAAAGTGGAGGGGAACCCGGAGCCCGGCGCCATTGTGGATGTGTATTTTTTTGACGGGAAATTTGCTGGCAAAGGCTATTTCAATGATAAATCGCAGATCATCGTAAGGTTGCTGACGCATGACAAAAAAATTGAAATCAATGAGGATTTTTTCCTGGAAAAGATCAGGCAGTGTTGGAATTACAGGCAGCAGATCGGTTATACGGAGAATTGCCGACTCGTTTTTGGCGAAGCTGATGGCATACCGCAAATGATTATTGACAAGTTCAATGATTATTTCGTGATCCAGACACTGGCCCTTGGCATTGACAGGTGGAAACCTGCCGTAGTAAAGGCTCTTGAAACGATCTTCAAACCAAAAGGGATCTACGAAAGAAATGATGTGCCGGTGAGGGAACTGGAAGGGCTGCCGCCTCAGAAGGGTTTTCTTTCGGCACCTTTTGATACCTCCATTATCATCAATGAGAATGGCTTGAAATTTCATGTTGATGTGGAGAATGGACAGAAAACCGGTTATTTCCTTGACCAGCAGAATAACCGCCGTGCCATTCAGCATATTGTAAAAGGAGCTGATGTGCTGGGTGCCTTTACCTATACAGGCACTTTTGAAATTCATGCGGCTCATTATGGAGCAAAGTCTGTGCTGGGACTTGATATTTCCGAGAATGCCGTGAACCAGGCCAACCGCAATGCCGCGCTGAACGGCCTGGAGAAAATTGTCCGCTTCGAAACAGCCAACGCTTTTGATGTACTGAAACAATGGACCAAAGAACCCCGCCGCTGGGATGTGGTGATGCTGGATCCACCTGCCTTTACCAAGAGCAGGGCCAATATTCAGAAAGCAATCACGGGTTATAAAGAAATCAATCTGCGCGGGATGAAGCTGGTAAAACCTGGCGGCTTCCTTGTTACTTCTTCATGTACTAATCTTGTAAACCCCGAACTATTCCTGCAGATCATAGATATGGCAGCCAAAGATGCCCGCCGCAAGATCAGGCAGGTGACGTTCCAAACGCAAAGCCAGGATCATCCCATCATCTGGAATATGGAGAATACGCAGTATTTGAAGTTTTTGATTGTGGAAGTAGGGTAAAAGCCATTGGCCATTGGCCATTGGCTATTGGCTCACTTAGATACCTGGAACTTTCCCGACTCAACGAGTTTTCCCGTTTTATCACGAAGCTGGTAAACGTACACTCCGCGGGTGAAATCAGTCAGGTAAATAGTAGTCTGGTTGGCGAGATTGTTCTGTTCAACCATTTTACGACCCATGAAATTGTAGATCTGGAGGGAATAACCTTTTTCGTAAGCTTTCTGGAAGTCGAACGTAATTACTGAAGTGGCCGGGTTGGGGTAGAACCTCAGGATAGGCGCCTGCGCACTGCTGTTCACTGAAACCGGTTTCTGGGCTTCAGTAAATTGAGTGGTTAACAGGAAAATGGACACTATTAGTAAAAGTTTCTTCAAATACAGAAAATTTTAACGGTTCTGAACACAATAATAATTGAATTTATGAAAGGTGCAAAGCCCTTGCCGTAAAATAAGAAGAATTTGTAAAAACTACTTGGTGATCTCACGTAGTTTTACGAGAATGGCGTTAAAATCAGGCTGTAGTCCAGCGTTCTCAAGCACTTCAGTATACTGAATAACACCTTCTTTATCAATTAGAAAAGCCGCTCTTTTACTTACGCCTTTCATTCCATAACCAAACTCTTCATAAAGGGCTCCGTAACTATTGGATACTTCTTTATTGAAGTCGCTTAACAAGGGAAAGTTAAGGTTCTGCTCTGTTTTAAACTTACCCAATGTGTGGAGGGAGTCCACAGAAATTCCAATGGGTAGTACATCAAGGGATTCATATTTTTTAAGATCATCTCGTACAGCGCATAGTTCAGCGGTACAAACGCTTGTGAAGGCAAGGGGAAAAAACAGCAGCAGCACATTTTTGCCTTTCAACCCGGAAAGCCTGACCTGGTTTTTCGTAGTATCATAAAGAATAAAATCAGGAGCGGTGTCGCCTGGCAGCAATGATTTTGTTTCCATCATGTGGCAAAGATCAGCAATGCCTTCAGAACCTGGGACAATTCACCGCATTGAGCGTGGAATTATCACGGTCCAGGAAGCCGACATAGGAGATTCCAAGTTCGAATCCTCCCCGACCGTAACTGGAAGTTTTGAGTTTGGATATGTTCACATCGTAACTGAGAGAAACCGCGAAGGGTGCATAATCGATCTTGATCACGGGAATCAGCGCGTCATTCCATCTCAGGAAGGCGCCGCCATGAAGAGTGTAAGCGGGGTTTTCCAGGTCAGGTCCCAGTTTGATTCCATAAAGCGCGCCTCCTACTGTTTCACGGAATTTTCCCTGTATGGAATGGTCGGCCTGTATGGTAAGATAACTGGCAGGCGTAACCGAAAAACGGATACCCGCCGATGCCACCCACTTGGGATCCAGTTCAGCCGATGCATTTCGATAGAAAGAATTTTTTGGCCTGGTGAAATGATGGTATCCCAGCCCCAGGTAAAAATTATTATCCTCGTTGGCATTCATTTGCGCATTATAACTCATGCCGACAGCGGCATCGATGTAAGTAAATTTTGGATCAACGAACATCTCGCCATCACCCAGTCCATCATACATGGAATTGGTGGTCATCTTGCTGCGGTCGAACCTTCTTTGCACGGGACCACCCATAAAACCGAGTGATAAATAACTGTTCCTTTCCACACCCAGTGATTTATGATAATTAAGCGCAGGCAGGATGTGGGTGGAAACCCAGGACACTGTACCGGCTCGGTCGTAAAGCATCTGAACACCTGCGGTTACAAAATCACTTGCCTTGCCGATGGGCATTTTATATTCAGCATTCAGTGAACCGGTTTTATAAGCGTTGGTTACTGTATTCCATTGGTCGCGGTAAACAGCCTGCACTCTAATGTCACCTGTGAATATTCCAGCCAGAGAGGGATTGCGGAGGAGGGGCGCTTCAAAGAATTGTGAGAAGTGAATATCCTGGGCAAAGCTTACAGGCACGAGGAGTGCTGAAGCGCAAAGCACCACGATCTGTTTATAAAATAATTTGAATGTTTTCATAATTATTGAATTAACGCAACATTTCCTTCGAACCGGATCAACTGGCTGTTGTCACAGAACACCTCCACCTGGTATACATACACATCAGGCAGTGCATTTCTTCCTTTGTATTTTCCATTCCATCCGAAAGCTGGGTTGTTTACAGGGAACTGCTGCTGTTCAAACACCACCTCACCCCAGCGGTTGAAGATTCTCAGGGATTTGACGCGGTCAAGGCCGCGGCCTCTTACATAGAATACATCATTGGTTCCGTCACCATTGGGTGAAAATGTATTAGGAATAAAAACATTGGCATCCTTGCAAATCACAATGATTTGTACCTGCCCGGTATTGCGGCATCCATTGCTGTCAACAAAAGCAACAGTGTAGTTGGTGTTGAATTTTGGTGAGGCAATGGGTTGCGGACAATCATTACAATTCAATGTGGCATCTGGTGTCCATGTATAATCAATAACGTTGTTACTGTATTCAGCAGGAATGGTTACAGGGAAGCCAGCCTGCATGGTCATGGTTGATGGCAGGGTAACCTGGGGCAGTGGATTTACCAGGATGTTTCTTGTGGCGGTATCCCTGCAGCCACTGCTGTTGGTAGCGATCGTAGTAACCGTAAAGATTCCTGTCTGGCCATATTGCTGCGCATCGGGGTTTTGCAGCAGCGAGGTATTGCCATTGGGAAATTGCCAGTTCCATCGCACAAGAGAGGTATCGGGTTGCTGGAACTCACCGAGGTGTTCTAAAAAATCATTAATACAGATCACCGTATCCCCACCAATTCTTACCGATGGACTTTCCACGATCTTAATGGCCTGGTTCATGCGGAAGGTATCCACACAGGCATCCTGGGTCTGTACGTTGAGCGTTACATTATACCAGCCAGGTGAATTATAAAAATGAACAGGGTTCTGCAGGTTGGAAGTATTTCCATCACCGAAATCCCAATGGTAAACAGAAATGGAATCATTGAAGGTTGTAGAATCAATGAAGGTCACCATGCCCCTGTCGCAGAAGAAACTGCTGTCCATCCCGAATTTAACCGTGGCTCCTTTGATCCGGATAGTATCAATGCCGGTAACAGGAATGATACAGCCTGCTGGATCGGTAAGGATTACTTTAGGAACAAAATTTCCGAATGAATTATAGATATGCGTGGTGGCTGTGTCCTGCTCAGTAATTAATACACCGTCACCAAAATCCCAGGTGTACTGGTCCATTCTTCCCGGGCTGTAGGCAGAAAAGTCAACACCCAATGGTTTGCAGCCATTGAGCGGCAGGTAATCTATTTTGGATCCTGCAGTGTCTATCACCGTAATATTGGAATAGGCGGTATCCTTGCAATTGCCCTTACTGGTTACGATCAAACGTATAGGATACACTCCTGGCGAATTGTAAAAAGTAGTTGGTTCATTGATCGTACTCATGCCAGTTCCAAGATCCCAAAGCCAGGCATGATAGTACTGTGATGTTTGTGTGAACCTCACTTCAAATGGCGTACAGGAACTAATTGAATCATTTACAGTAAATCCTGCAACTGGCCTGTCAACCCTGATGTATTGTGGTTTCACTATACTATCCATGCACCCGAACTGGTCAGTGATTCTCAGTTTCACTGTATAATACCCGGTATTCAGGTAGGAATGATCATTATGGAAAGTGGAAGCTGTACTGCCATCACCAAAATCCCAGTGACTGGTAAAATTGGTTGAAGCCGTGGAAAAATTGAAGAACCTGACGGTACCACCGGGACAGGAAAGGGTGTCATCCGCAACAAAATCAGGATTGGGATCAGAGGTGATCACTACGTTTTGGTAGAAGATGCTATCCATACATCCCCCCGCGTCG
>JAEYUA010000297.1 GCA_023433755.1 Bacteroidota bacterium
GGTGGAAGAGCATGACCCAGATGTATGAGAACATCGTAGGTATTGATGCTGCCATTTTCATGCATCCCACTACCTGGAAGGCCAGCGGTCACGTGGATAATTTCAGTGATCCCATGATCGACAACCGTGACAGTAAAAAACGTTACCGTGTTGATCATTTGATTGAAGCAAAGGCCGAGGAACTTGAAGCTGCAGGCCATAGTGAGCAGTCCGAACTCCTGCTGAAGCAAATGGATGAATTGCTTGCTGCCAATGATTTTGCAGGCATTAAAACCCTTATTGAAAACAATAAGATCGTTTGTACTGTTAGTGGCACTTCCAACTGGACCGATGTACGCCAGTTCAACCTGATGTTCTCCACTGAATTTGGTGCAGTTTCATCTGAAGAAGACAATACCATCTACCTGAGGCCTGAAACGGCGCAGGGCATATTCGTGAACTTTCTTAATGTGCAGAAAACAGGAAGGATGAAAATTCCTTTCGGCATCGCGCAGATCGGGAAGGCCTTCCGTAACGAGATCGTAGCGCGCCAGTTCATCTTCCGTATGAGGGAATTTGAGCAGATGGAAATGCAGTTTTTTATTCGTCCCGGCACACAGAAAGAATGGTACGAGTACTGGAAGGAAGAAAGGATGAAATGGCATCTTGCCCTTGGCATCCCCTCATCAAAATACCGTTTTCACGACCATATGAAACTGGCCCATTATGCTGATGCGGCCTGTGATATCGAATATGATTTCCCGATCGGGTTCAAGGAAGTAGAGGGTATTCATTCCCGGACCGATTTTGATTTGCGCAGCCACCAGGAATACAGCAAAAAGAAAATGCAGTATTTCGATAATGATATTGATCCGGCTACGGGCAAGCCTTATGGCAACTATATTCCTTACGTGATTGAGACATCCATAGGCGTTGACAGAACCGTGATGCTGATCCTGAGCGAGGCTTACGAAGAAGAAGATTTGAGTACAGAGGAGAAAAAAGACAGCCGTGTATTGTTGAAGTTCCCGGCTAAACTGGCTCCCATCAAACTCGCCATCCTTCCATTGCTGAAAAAAGACGGGCTCCCCGAGATCGCGAAAAAGATCATGGATGAATGCAAACCGCATTTCAGATGCTTTTACGAAGAAAAAGATGCGATAGGTAAAAGATACCGCCGGATGGATGCGCTGGGGACACCTTTCTGTATCACTGTTGACCACCAGAGCAAGGAAGATGATACGGTTACCATACGCTACCGCGACAGCATGCAGCAGGAAAGAATCCCGGTGAGTGAAATAAAAAATATTGTAATGAAAGCCTTGTATTAACAATGCTTTAGTGCAGCGGCCAGTCGTAAAAGATGGTCACACGAAAAATAAACCATGCTTATGCGACAGCTATTCATCGCAATCATACTGCTATCAATCTCTTTTACTGGTAATTCGCAGGATGCACCGAAAACGGAAGGGCAAACCAGTTTTTTCGCGGAAGGCGGCGGTGCCGGTATCATGTTTTCAGCCAATATTGACCGGCGTTTCAACCCAACCCACCTTGGTTTTGGAGGAAGGATCGGGGTTGGATTCGTTACTGCTTATGACGATTATTATGACCCCATGACCGGGATGTACCACTGGGGCGACCAGAAATCAGCCATCACTTTGCCTGTACAGCTCAACTATGTTTTTGGAAAATCGAATTCTCCACACACATTTGAAGTGGGTGGTGGGTTGACATATGTAAGTAAAAAACTAAGCATCATCAATTTTTATGATGAGGACCGCTCCAATGTATTTGGAACTTTTTCTTTCATGTACAGGCGCCAGCCCCGTAATGGAGGATTTACGTGGAGAGCAGGCTTTACACCACTTATAGCGAAAGGATTGATCCAGCCATTTGGTGGATTGAGTGTAGGGTATAATTTCTAGCTGCTGGCTTCTAGCTGCGAGCTACGAGTGAGCCAATAGCCAATAGCCATCAGCCATATATTTCCTGGATGATATTCTTCTTATCAAATCCCAGTTCCAGAATTCTTTGCTTCGCTTCGGAGATCATGTCTTTCCAGCCGCAGAGATAGAATTTTGAAGGTGATAGGTTTCCATCCTGCATATTCTCTTTCACCAGTTGCTCATACACTGCATGCACATAACCACAGCATCCCTCCCAGGTTTCGCGTGAAAGGGTAGGGAGGTAATAAAAGCCTTCCAGTTCTTTTTCAAGCGCTTTCATTTCATCAAAATATAAAAGGTCAGCACGGGTGCGGGTGCCAAATATGAGATAGATCTTTCTGTGGAGTAGCTTTTCATTTTTGATTGTATGCAGCATGCTTCTGAAAGGAGCGATACCGGTCCCGGTGCAGATAAAATACAGATCAGTTTCAATTACAGGATCGAGAATAAAAATTCCCTGCGGACCACGAAGACTTACTAAGCTTCCAATTTTTATATCGTTGAATAAAAATGTGGAACCAGCTCCACCTTCGAGTAAAACAATCAACAGTTCGATTTCATTGCTTCCATCCGGCCAGGAGGCAATGGAATAACTTCTCCATCTTTTTCCTGGTTTTTCACCGATGGGAAGGTCAAGGGTTACAAACTGCCCGGGCTTGAAATCAAACCTTTCCTGTTCTATCAGCTTTAACCGGAAGCGCCTTGTTTGTTGGGTCTCTTGTTTAATACTGATGACCTCGGCTTTCTGCCAGGTTAATGCAGTCATTTGATTTTTTTAACATTTATAGGAAACTAATTGAGTGAAGTCAAGCGTTAATGACTTATCCACATTTTTCGATTATTGGCACAGTAGTTGAAAAATTAAAATCAGAATTCAATTATTCAAAATATTTTAGTCGGACGGTTTAGGTTAAAGGCCAGTATTCTTACTGGCCTTATTTTATTGAAGAGCCACAGGTTCAAGTAGTTTGAAAGCAGGCTGAACTACGTGGTAAAATTTCCCGTTCATTTTATAAACCACAACAATTTCATTGCTTGCTGCAAGCATCCTTCCCTCTTTTGATAGTTTGCCTGTTATGGCCGGGCCTGGTTTCAATTGCACCAGCCTTTGACCTGTTGCAGGCACCAGTTCCATTTTTGGTTGACCCGGTGCCGTAAAATTCTGCCGGGTTACCGGGGCCGTTACTGTTTCCATTCCTGCTGAATAAGGATGTCCGTCAATCCATATTTCTGAAGGATAGATCCTGGTATCCGAAGCCAGGTAGATCAAATAATTAAACCTTGATTTTTGTTGAACCTCCTTTGAGTTTCCTCCTTCTTCAACAGGCGCCTGCGGAAAAGCACCCCCGATCACAGGTTCCTTGTACGCGTAAAGTTTTACAGAATTGGCCTGTGCCGATGCCATGATGGCCAGTAAAACTAAAGTCAGTGTTAGGATGCTCCTGGTCATTGCCTGGTGATTTTCTGAATGTGACGGTACCTGTTGTCATCGCTATAGATACTGAGGATATAAGTTCCAGCCGCGAAGCGTTGTATATCCACTGATCCACCCTGGTAATCTGTTTCTTTGCGCAGTAATAATTTCCCACTCATATCATACAACTGTACGGATATCTTTTTCACCCCGAACATATTGCCTGCCTGGTAATGAACCGTTGAACTACCCACGGTGGGAAAGACCTTCTTAATAAAATTTTTATCATTTGTCACGGGCTGCACCGGGGTGTTTTGCGTAGGAACAAAATTGGTTGTTCCCAGTGAGGTATAGTACATGCCATTACCATGTGTGCCGATCAGCAGCACATTATCTGTAGGGCGGTAGGTCATTGATTGCACCACTGCGAAATTCAATACATTACTGCCTTCTCTCTGCCAGCTTGGCGACTGGTTGGCAAGCAAGGTTGCACCCAGGTTGGCCACGCTGTAAAGGCCTACGGAAGTGCCAACATAATATTCCGTAACGGGATTATTTGAAGCATCTTTT
>JAEYUA010000020.1 GCA_023433755.1 Bacteroidota bacterium
GTGGTCTTTCCATCAAACAGGGAGATCCATTCTTCATTCGCGGCATTGCTATTGGTCATTTTTTTGGAATTATTGCAGGCCATTGATACCAGGGCCAGTAAAAGAACAATACGGGTCATGTTATTGATTTAATGATAAAACATATTTCACCATAAGACGTGCATCCTCCATTGAAAGGGAAGGATGAGGTGTCATAGGTACGGTTCCCCAATGACCCTGGCTTCCTTTGATAATGCGGTCAGCCAGTGTGGAGATCACTGTTGTATCGCCTTTATATTTTTCAGCCACACTCATATAAGACGGGCCAACCAGTTGATCACTTACTTTATGACAGGTAAGGCAATCACTTTTCGCGATAAGCTGCAGTCCTGCTTCTGCATCGGCATCACTTGCAACAGCAGGTTGTTGCTCAACAGGCTGATCGTTTGAAGTTTCATTCACGGTATTTTCCTGTTGACTGTTATTGCCACAGGATGCGATGATGGCAATAATGGTGAAAAGCACAAGCGTTTTTTTCATAAAAATCTAATTTAAGGATTTTGCAAACCTAGAATCTTTTTATTCATTTCAACATCCGGCGCTGAACCGGCAAAATCGTCAAAAGCTTTATCTGTTACCCTGATGATATGATCCTGTATAAATACAGCGCCTTCACGGGCTCCATCTTCCGGGTGTTTCAAACAACATTCCCACTCCATCACCGCCCAGCCATCATAACCATACTGGGTGAGTTTGCTGAAGACGGATTTGAAATCCACCTGGCCGTCACCGGGTGAACGGTACCGCCCGGCCCTGTTCAACCAGCTTTGGTACCCTCCAAAGGTTCCCTGCTTACCGGTTGGATTAAATTCCGCATCCTTTACATGAAAAGCACGAATGCGTTCGTGATAGAAATCAATATACTGCAGGTAGTCGAGCTGCTGCAAAACAAAATGAGAGGGATCATATAAAAGACAGGCTCTTGAATGGTTGTTTACTTTCTCCAGAAACATTTCATAAGTAATGCCATCAAAAAGATCTTCACCTGGATGAATTTCGTAACAGACATCCACACCACATTCATCAAAATAATCCAGGATGGGCGTCCATCTTTTCGCCAGTTCTTTAAATCCTTCTTCCACTAACCCTTCCGGTCGCTGCGGCCAGGGATGGAAAGTATGCCAGAGCAGGGCGCCACTAAAGGAGGGACAGGCTTTCAATCCAAGGTTCTGAGAAGCTTTTGCAGCGTATTTCATTTGCTGCACGGCCCATTCGGTGCGGGCTTTGGGAAGGCCTTTCAACTGCGCAGGTGCAAACGCATCGAAGAGGTCATCATAAGCTGGATGCACTGCTACCAGTTGCCCGATGAGATGCGTGGCCAGTTCAGTGATTTCAAGTCCCCAACTGTTTATATTGCCTTTCAGTTCATCTGCATAGGTTTTGCTTTCTGCTGCTTTTTGTAAATCAATACAGCGGGCGTCCCATACAGGGATCTGTACGCCGGTAAAACCCAATGAATGTGACCATTTGCAAATGGAGGACATTTCATTGAAGGGAGCTTTGTCACCGAGAAATTGTGCTAAGAATATTCCGGGTCCTTTGATTGTTTTCATTATGAAATTTATTTAGCCGGGAAGAGTCTGAACCTTGATTTTGGAGATTTGTGGATTATCACGAAGACAAGATTTATTTTCTTATAAATCTTATAATCTAAATAATCCAGGTTCAGACTTTAAAATCCATCCATTTTTCATCTGATTTGCCAGATGCAATCACGTTATCAATAAAAGCCATCCCCCTTACACCATCTTCCACTGAAGGGAAATCCAATGAGAAAGGTTTTGGTTCTTCACCATTCAACCTTGCCAATATACACTGCGCAAAATTCCGGTAATGATTTGCGAAGGCTTCAATAAAACCCTCCGGGTGTCCGGATGGCGCCCGCGTATTATGTTTCGTAATATCGCTCAGGTAACCCGTACCTGCCCTTAAAACCTGTGCAGGTGCATCGGGCCATTTCATCAGCAAAGTATTGGGATGCGCATGGTTCCATTCCATTCCGCCTTTTTCACCATAGATCTTTATGGTCAGCTCATTCTCCTCACCTGTCAGCACCTGCGATGCGACCAGTACACCGCTGGCACCATTATCAAATTTTAAAAGAACAGCACCATCATCATCAAGCATCCGTCCCTCAACCACTGTATTGATATCGGCGCAGATCTTTGAAACCTTTAATCCCGAAATATATTCTGCCAGGTGAAAAGCATGTGTGCCGATATCGCCCATCGCACCCGCCTTACCGCTTTTTGAAGGATCTGTTCTCCAGGAAGCCTGTTTCTGGTCAGCGCCCTTCTCAATAAAATCATGCAGCCAACCCTGGGGATAGGTCACGAAGACCTTCCTGATCTTTCCCAATGTACCCTTCCTCACCTGCTCACGCGCTTCCTTGATCATGGGATAACCGGCATAGGTATGCGTGAGACAAAAATAAAGTCCTGATTTTTCAACCATGGCCTGGAGCTGCTTGGCTTCCTGCAGGTCAAAACACATGGGTTTATCCAGCACCACATGAAAACCATGTTCCATGGCCAGCATTGCTGGTTCAAAATGTAAATGGTTGGGCGTAACAATAGAAACGAAATCCATTCTTTCACCTGCAGGCAGTGCTGCTTCACGCGTGATCATTTCTTTGAAAGAACCATAAGCCCGGTCCTTTGCAAGGTTTAATGCTTCACCAGATGCTGCCGACTTCTTTGCATCTGAACTGAATGCGCCGCATACCAGTTCTATATTTCCATCCATCAATGCAGCGGTGCGGTGTATGGCACCTATGAAAGCACCCGGGCCGCCGCCGATCATTCCCATCCTGATTTTCCGATTCATAATGTATGATTAAAAAAAACTTGTTGAAAATAGTCATTTTGAGATTTTTACCGCCAAGAAAGAAGGCCACCAAGGAAAGAAAACCAGCAGAGGGAAGCTGTTAGCTATTGGCTATTGGTTGGGTGTATCAAAGTCAATTAGTTCTTTCACCGCAGAGAAAAGGACCAGCCTTCGCTAAAGCTTGTGCCTCCGCTAAAGCTTCAGCGACACGCGGACGGCTGGCGAAGAAAAAGGAGATTACGCAGAGTGAGGCTGTAGGCCAATGGCCAATGGCCAATGGCATCAGCTAGAAGCTAGAAGCTAACAGCTAGCAGCCTCCTCTCCATGCAGCAAATTTTTTATCCATATAATTTCCGAATCGCATTTAATAGTACATTTAGAACTCACTAATCACTAAGTCATTATCAATAGTTGAAAATTACATCTGCCATCAAAAAGCTTCTGTAATTTTCAGCCGCTACCATTAAATTTCAACTGCTGATGAGACCCATGATCCGCGCACAGCTTTCCTTCATGATGTTCCTGAATTTTTTCATCTGGGGTGCCTGGTTCGTTACCCTGGGAACCTTCCTTGGAAACAACCTCCAGGCTACCGGGGGAGAAACTGCCCGGGTATTTTCAACTCAAAGCTGGGGAGCAATTATCGCTCCATTCATTATAGGACTGATTGCTGACAGGTACATCAATGCAGAAAAGATCCTCGGTTTCTTACATATCGCCGGAGCCGTGTTAATGTACCAGTTGTATAATGCGGAAACGGTTGCTGTATTCTATCCCTATGTACTCGTTTACATGATTCTCTACATGCCTACCCTTGCCCTGGTAAATTCTGTTTCCTTCCGCCAGATGCAGGATCCTGAAAAGGAATTTTCAGGAATCCGTGTATGGGGTACCATTGGGTGGATCCTGGCAGGACTCATGATCAGTTTTGTTTTTCACTGGGATAGCAAAACCAGTATTGCTGACGGACTGCTGAGAAATACTTTTCTTATGGCAGCCATTGCATCGGCCTTATTAGGGATATTCAGTTTTACGTTACCAAAAACACCCCCGGTTAAAAAAGCAGGTGAAAAAATAAGCCTGCGAGAGATCATCGGTCTTGATGCATTAAAACTTTTACGTGATAAAAATTTCGCTGTATTCTTTATTGCTTCCATCCTCATCTGCATTCCGCTGGCATTTTATTATATGAATGCCAATCCTTTTCTCACCAATGTGGGTATGGAAGATCCTACCGGCAAAATGACCATCGGGCAGATCTCAGAAGTGCTCTTCCTGCTCTTATTACCTGTATTCTTTAAAAAATATGGCTTCAAAACCACCATCCTGGTAGGCATGCTGGCCTGGGCCATCCGCTATGTGCTCTTTGCTTTTGGTGATGCAGGCGAACTGGGTTTTATGTTGTTGCTGGGCATCGCATTGCATGGTATCTGTTATGATTTCTTTTTTGTATCAGGACAGATCTATACTAACGCAAGGGCGGGTGAACGTTATAAAAGCGCAGCACAAGGATTGATCACACTGGCCACCTATGGTGTGGGCATGCTGATTGGTTTTGAAGTGGCGGGAGCCATAACAGATACTTATAAACTGGGAGAAAATTCTTTCGATTATAAAATGATCTGGCTGATACCTGCCGCTATCGCATTTGGCGTGATGCTGCTATTCCTGTTGTTCTTTAAAAATGAAAAAGCTAACCCTGGTGCAGGTGAACTTTCCAAGCAGGCATGACATGATTGAGAAAAATACTACACGGAGAAAACTGATACGCGACCTGGTACTGGCAGGAACCGCAGCTACCCTGGCACCTTCCCTCTCAATGACAGGGTGCGAGAGTAAAAAGAAAGCATTGAAAAAAAACATCAACCATTCTGTCTGCCGGTGGACCTACTCTTTTCTTGACCTCGACACACTTTGCGAAACAGTGAAAAAGATCGGTTTCGCTGCTATTGATCTTGTAGGTCCGGATGAATGGAATATCCTCAAAAAACACGGAGTGGATTCTTCCATGTGCAATGGAGCCGAGATCAGCCTGACCGAAGGATGGAATGACAAACAATACCATAACACGCTTATCAAAAATTACACAGACCATATTAACCTGGTCGCCGATGCCGGTTATACCAACCTGATTTGCTTCAGTGGTAACCGGAAAGGAATGGATGAAGAAACGGGTTTGAAGAATTGCGTGGAAGGATTGAAAAAAATCATGGGTCTTGCGGAAAAAAGAAAAGTGGTGATCCAGATGGAACTGTTCAACAGTAAGATTAACCACCCTGATTATATGTGCGACAAAAGCGCCTGGGGCATAGAATTATGTAAAAGACTGGGTTCAGCCAACTTTAAACTGCTTTACGACATCTACCATATGCAGATCAGCGAGGGTGATATCATCCGCACCATCACGGACCATCACCAGTATTTTGGTCATTACCATACGGCAGGTGTACCGGGCAGGCATGAGATTGATGAAACACAGGAATTGTATTATCCTGCCATCATGAAAGCCATCAAAAAGACCGGCTTCAAAGGATACGTGGCGCAGGAATTCGCACCAACCGGAAAAGATAACGAGGCTAAGATCGAAGCGCTAAACAAAGCAGTTCATATTTGTGATGTATAAATTTTAACAAGCACTATCATTCAACCATAAATTAAACAAGGAATCAAGACATGGCTGACAACACTTACGACGCGATTGTAGTAGGCTCTGGTATCAGCGGGGGCTGGGCTGCCAAGGAACTCACTGAAAAAGGACTGAAAGTAATCATGCTCGAAAGGGGGCATAATATTGAACATAAAACCGGTTACACCAGCGCCAACAAAGAACTCTGGGAATTTCCGCACCGGGGTGGAAGAACACAGCAGATGATCAAGGACTATCCTGTTTTAAAAAGAGATTATCCCCTCAATGAAATGAATCTCGATTTCTGGGCAAAGGACAGTGAGAATCCATACACGGAAGTAAAACGTTTCGACTGGTACCGTGGTTACCATGTTGGAGGGCGTTCATTGATGTGGGGAAGGCAGTCGTACCGCTGGAACGAATTTGATTTCGAAGCCAATGCCAAAGAAGGTATTTCCATTGACTGGCCTATTCGTTATAAAGACCTGGCTGACTGGTATCATTACGTGGAAGGATTCGCAGGTATCAGCGGATCCAAAGAAGGGCTGCCTGCCTTACCTGATGGCAATTTTATGCCTGCCATGGAAATGAACTGTGTTGAGAAAGATGTGGCAGCAAGATTAAAATCACATTACAAAGGACAAAGGTCCATGATCATTGGCCGTGTGGCTAATATTACTGTTCCGCACCAGGAAAGAACCAACTGCCAGTACCGCAATAAATGCTGGCTGGGTTGTCCCTTTGGTGGTTATTTCAGCACGCAGTCCTCTACCCTGCCCGCTGCCATGAAAACAGGAAATTTGACAGTGAGGCCTTTTTCCATTGTTACAGAACTGATCTATGATAAGGATACCAAAAAAGCAAAAGGTGTAAGAGTGCTGGATGCGGAAACCAACCAGACCTACGAATACTTCGCTAAAATTGTTTTTGTTAATGCCTCCACCCTCAATTCCACCTGGCTGCTGATGAATTCAGCCACGGATATCTGGCCTGAAGGATTAGGCAGCAGCAGTGATGCGCTGGGACGCAACCTGATGGACCATCATTTCCGTGTGGGCGCTTCAGGTGATGTGGAAGGTTATGAGGATAAATATTATTTTGGAAAACGTCCGACGGGTATTTACCTCGTGCGTTACCGGAATTTGTTTGGAGATAAAAGAGATTATGTACGTGGCTTTGGTTACCAGGGTGGGGCCAGCCGCCAGGAATGGGGACGTGAAATTGCGGAAATGAATATTGGCGGCGATTATAAAGATGCGTTATGTGAACCCGGGCAATGGCGCATGGGCATGACAGGTTTTGGGGAAATGCTTCCTGATCCGAATAACAAGGTGACACTCGATAAGAATAAAAAAGATAAATGGAACCTGCCAGTGCTCGCTATCGATTGCCAGATAGGTGAAAATGAAAAAAAGATGCGTGTTGATATGGCCAATGATGCCAAAGAAATGCTGGAAGCAGCCGGTTTGAAGAATGTGCATACTTACGATAACGATTATGCACCTGGTATGGGCATTCATGAAATGGGCACAGCAAGAATGGGACGCGATCCCAAAACATCCGTGCTCAATGAATGGAACCAGGTATGGGATGCAAAAAATGTATTCATCACCGATGGCTCGTGTATGACCTCGGCCTCTTGCGTAAATCCTTCATTAACTTATATGGCACTCACAGCAAGGGCTTGTGACTATGCCGTTAAAGAACTTAAAAAAATGAACCTCTGATATGGAAGATAAAGACATCAAACCTACTGACAGTTCACGCCGCTCCTTCATCAGGAATACGGCCCTTGCAACAGCCGGGTTTTTCATTGTTCCCAGGCATGTATTGGGAAAAGGTTATACCGCACCAAGTGACCGCCTGCTGGTTGCTGGCATTGGTGTAGGTGGAAAAGGAGAAAGTGATATCATGAGTTTTTACAAAAGCGGCAAGGCCGATATTGCTTTCCTCTGTGATGTGGATGACCGCAGGGCGGCCAACTCAGTGAAAAATTTTCCGAAAGCAAAATATTATAAGGACTGGAGGGAGATGTTTGATAAGGAAGCAAAAAATTTCGATGCAGTTTCCGTATCAACACCCGATCATAATCACGCGGTGCAAACACTCGCTGCCATGCAATTGGGCAAACACGTATATGTACAGAAACCCCTTACCCATGATATTTATGAAGCAAGGATATTAACCCAGGCTGCTGAAAAATATAAAGTAGTCACACAGATGGGTAACCAGGGCGCATCTGGTGATGGCGTTCGGCAACTCATGGAATGGTACAACCAGGGCGTGATTGGTGATGTACATACGGTTTACTGCTGGACCAACAGGCCGGTATGGCCCCAGGGTATTCCCTGGCCGGAAGGCAAGGCTGAAATTCCAAAAGAACTGGACTGGGATCTCTGGCTGGGTACTGCACCTTACCGTGATTATGTAGACAAACTGGTTCCATTTAATTGGAGGGGCTGGTGGGATTATGGTACCGGTGCACTGGGAGATATGGGTTGCCACATTATTGAACCAGCATTCCGCGTGCTTAATCTCAAATACGCAACCGATGTACAGGCCAGCGTAGGATCGGTGTATGTGGATGAATTCAAACGTGGTTATTTCCCTGACAGTTGTCCGCCTTCCAGCCATGTTACACTCAATTTTCCAAAGACCAATAAAACCAAAGGAAAAGTCACCCTTCACTGGATGGATGGTGGCATTCAACCTGAAAGACCGGAAGAATTAGGTCCGAATGAATTATTTGGCGATGGAGGTAATGGTGCCTTGTTCGTTGGAACCAAGGGCAAGATGATGTGCAGCACTTATTCTGCCAATCCACGCCTGCTGCCTACCAGCAGAACACAGGAAGTGAAAGTGAAACAAACCATTGCCCGCGTACCAAACGGAGCTGACGGACACTATGCGCAATGGGTGGAAGCCTGTATCGCGGGTTATGGAAAAAAAGAACTGAGTTCACCATTTGAGATTGCCGGACCATTAACTGAATCATTGCTCATGGCCAACCTGGCCATCAGGGCACATGATATCCGCAAACCGAGAGCAGATGGAAAAGGTTTCGACTGGCCGGGAAGAAATATCAAGCTGGTATGGGATAACGACCAGATGAAAGTGACCAATTTCGATGATGTGAACCAGTTTGTAAAAAGAGATTACAGGCCGGGGTATTCATTGAAATTATCGTAGGAAGTTTTTACCGCCAAGAAAGAAGGACGCCAAGGATAGGTGCCTTTTTTTCCTGATTGGTAGAAAAAAAATTCTCTATAAAAAATAAATTTTCGAAGCAAGGTCTTGCAGCTTGTAGCTTGCAACTTGCAGCTTAAAATCACACTTATGGATCGTCGTGAAGCCGTAAAATATATCAGCCTTTTAATGGGAGGAACTGTAGTAGGTGGTACTGCATTTCTCACAGGTTGTAAATCAGACACCGCTAAACCACAAAACTGGGATGCCAGTGAAATTGCCTACCTGGATGAGATAGCGGAGACCATTCTTCCCCAGACCAGTACACCCGGCGCAAAAGCCGCGAAAGTGGGTGAGTTTATGAAGGTGATGGTAACAGATTGTTATGAGGCCAGTCACCAGGATGCTTTCAGGAAAGGCATGACACAACTGAATGAAACCAGTAAGGAGAAGTACAACCGCGTGTTCATGGAACTGGATCCGAAAGAAAGACATGCTTTACTGGTTGAAATGGATGCCGCCGCTAAAAAATACCAGGAGGAGATCAAAAAACACAACCAGGAAGAAGATAATAAAGCGAAGGCTGACCTGAAATATGTGAAACAAACCAAGGCACCGCATTATTTCACCATGATGAAACAACTGACCCTGCTGGGTTTCTTTACCTCGGAGGTCGGCACCAAAGAAGCCAGGCGGCATACACCGGTACCCGGTCGCTTTGATGCCTGCATTCCCTATAAAAAAGGTGATAAATCATTCGCATAAAATCAAATCGCATGGATCATAACAGAAGGGTATTTTTAAAGAATAGTGCTTTACTGGCATCAGGACTCATGCTGGGCAAATACCTCACGGCCTGTAATACAGTAGCGTCAGCAACCTCCCCTATCAATAAAAATTTCGGGCTGCAGCTTTATACACTAAGGGATGTGTTGCCTAAAGATCCTGTGATCATTCTCAGGCAGGTCGCGACTTTCGGTTACAAGGAAATTGAAAGCTATGAAGGTGACAAGGGCATGTTCTGGGGATTGAAAAATACAGAATTCAAAAAATTGATGGATGACCTGGGCATGAAGATCGTGGCCAGCCATTGCGATATTGAAAAAGATTTTGAAAGAAAGGCTGCAGATGCAGCGGCTATTGGTATGGATTACCTGCTTTGTGCCTGGATCGGCCCGCAAAAAAGCCTGGATGATTATAAGAAAGCCGCTGATACTTTCAATAAACGTGGTGAAATCTGCCGCAAACACGGATTAAAGTTTGCTTATCATAACCATGATTACAGCTTCAAAAAGCTGGATGGCCAATTTCCACAGGATCTTATGATGCAACAGACCGATAAGGAACTGGTGGATTATGAAATGGATATTTACTGGGTGGTTACAGCCGGTGAAGATCCCCTGCAATGGTTTGACAGGTATCCCGGGCGTTTTACCCTTTCACATATCAAGGACCGCAAAAAAAATGTACCCCTTTCACAGGGCGATGCATCAACCATACTGGGTACTGGCAGCATTGATTTCCCTGCTATTCTTTCCAGGGCAAAGGAAAAAGGCATGAAACATTTCCTGGTGGAGCAGGAACTGTACGAAGGCACCACGCCCATGGGATCCGTCCAGGCCAATGCCGATTATCTTAAAAATCTGAAATCAGGAACCTAAAGACTGTCACGCATACTACTGGAATCAACAGTTGAATTCCCGCCAAGATTTATGGTACCCACTGTGTCGGGTATATTGCCATTTACATTTTGTATACCGGGCTGGTTGGGACCTTCGGGGCCGGCAGGTTTACTGTCATTGCAGGCTGCAAGCATAACGAGGAATATTGCTGGTATGAAAAAATTTCTCATGTCTTCGGTTTAGCTATAC
>JAEYUA010000064.1 GCA_023433755.1 Bacteroidota bacterium
GGCATACACTGAAAAAGAACCGGTATAACAAAACAGGTTCAGCATGTTTTTGCCCGCTGCTTCTTCCCTCACCATCTGGCGGGTAAGCCGGTGGTCGAGGAAAAGGCCTGTATCAAGATAATCGCTCAGGTTAACAATGAACTTCAAACCATTTTCTTCCACTACCCTTTCGTTCCTGTTGGAATCTAATTTCTGATACTGTCCCTGCCTACCTTCCTTGCGCTGGCGCAATTTCAGGTAGATGGAGTTCATTTCTACTTCCAGCACCTCGGCCATTATTTTTTTACATTCCAACAGCCATTGCTCGTGTGCATCTTCCGAAAGAGCATGCCGGCGTTTGTATTCACTCACATAAACGCTGTCTTCATAAAACTCTATGATGAAAGGAAACTCAGGAATATCATGGTCATAAAGACGGTAGCAACCCAGTCCCTGCCTCCTGGCCTGTTTGCCCAGGTGCCGCCGCTGCTTTTCAAGGCGGTTGCGGAACATTAAAAATTTGTCAAAGGGTTGCTGCATTGCTAAATTTTTTAGACCTTCGGTGCGGTAAAAGCCGTGGTCGAAAATAACCACATCGGCAATAGCCTGCTCCAAAAAATTTCAATCCTTGTACGCAGTAGTAGATATAGAAACCACAGGTGGATATGCCGCGGCCAACGGCATCATCGAGATTTGCATCATGGTTTGTGATGGCAGTCAAGTGATAGAGGAATTTGAAACCCTCATCAATCCCCACCAGAACATACCCCGGTATATCCAGGCATTTACAGGTATCACCAATGAAATGGTAGCAGACGCTCCTTCATTCGAGGAAGTTGCCGAAAAAGTTTTTACCTGCCTGCAGGGAAATATTTTCGTAGCCCATAATGTGAATTTTGATTACTCGTTCATCAAATCACATCTCGAGCATTGCGGCTATACCCTCAATTCAAAAAAATTATGCACGGTGAGGCTGGCCAGGCAGGTTTTCCCGGGTTTCCCTTCCTACAGCCTGGGAAATCTTTGCCAGTCGCTGGATATTATCATTGAAAACAGGCATAGGGCAGCGGGTGATGCAAGGGCTACGGTTACGCTGTTTCAGAAAATGCTGGAAGCAGACCAAAAAGGACTGATCGCTGCCAGCCTTCGCAGAAATTCCAAAGAGCAGTTACTTCCTCCCCATGTACCCAAATCAGATTTTGAAGCATTGCCTTCCACTCCCGGTGTTTATTATTTCCACGACCAGAAGGGCAAGGTGATCTACGTGGGTAAAGCAAAAAATATCAGGTCACGCGTTAACTCTCATTTCAGCAATAATTCCGACAGCAGGCAAAAACAGAATTTTATTCGCAATACCTGGTCTATCAGTTTCCAGAGTACGGCTACCGAACTGATGTCGGTGATCCTCGAATCAACCGAAATCAAAAGATTATGGCCTGCCTTCAATACTTCGCAGAAAAGGCAGGAAGAAGTGTATGGCATTTTTGTTTATGAAGACCAGAATGGTTACATGAGACTTGCCATAGAAAAGAAAAGAAAATACGGCCATCCGCTCTGTACCTTCCATTATAAAGTTGATGCGCATGGAGTTTTAAAGAAACTACTGAAGACTTTTTCACTCTGTCCTAAACTTTGCTTTATTCAAACTGACAATGATTCCTGCACAGGTATTGCGGAGGAACACTGTAATGGCGCCTGTGAAAAAAAAGAAATCCCTGGCCTGTATAATGAAAGGGTATTACAGGCTATCGCTTCCATTACACAAAGACCTTCATACGTGGTGCTGGATAAAGGCCTCACTGCCGACCAGGTATCATGCATCATGGTAGTGCAGGGAAGTTTTTTTGGCATGGGCTACCTGCCAAAGAATATGGAACTGATCACGCATGAATCCATAGCTGAATACATCCAGCCCTATAAGGAGAACAGCTATATCAGGACCGTTCTCAACGCGCATGCAAGCAGGTTTCCATCGCAGGTGAAGATGCTGGGAAAGTGAATGCAGTTCTAAGTTCAAAGTTTAAAGTTCAAAGTCGGGTGGTTAACTGAATGGGGCGACTGTCTGCGTGCTGCGAAGCTTTTGTGGATGCGCAATTCTCAAAACAGCTAGCCAGAAGCCTTCTCTGCGCATTCTCCTTTTTCCTTCGCCAGCCGTCCGCGTGCGCCGACCGTGTGCGCCGACCGTGTGCGCCGACCTCGTGCGCCGAAACTTAAGCGTAGGCGCAAGCTTTAGCGGGGGCACAAGCGTAAGCGAAGGCTGGCTTGTCCGCCGAAGCTTCAGCGAAGGCGGGTTCCCTGCGGTTAAAAAAATCACAACCACTCAAACTGCTCCGACCTTGGCATCAGCTCAAATACTTCGTGCACTTTTCCAGGTGGTGAAGAAAGTTTTCTTTTGGTTACATCCATCCACGCTCCATCCACGGTAAGAATGGCACATAGCTCCTCTCTTTTTTTCAGGTGATGCTGTATGCTCCAGCGCGAATAATCTTTCCTTGCCTTGATAATTTCAAGATCAATCGTGATCTCGTCACCCGATTTGATCTCTTTCCTGAATACACATTCTTCCCTGAAGAGGATCGGTCCGAAATTCAACTGTTGCATGACCTGCGCCGTAAGGCCGTATTCATTAAGAAATTCAATACGGCAGAATGCGCCCCAGTCATAATAGACCGAATGCCTTACATGAAAATTCGGATCCAGGTCAGACCATCGTAGCTGCAGAACGCGATTGAATGTTTTCATTGATCAATTGTTTTCTCAAAATAAAATAACCTAGGGCCGCAAGGCTGCACAAAATAAAATTAATGATCCATAACACAGGAAAACCCAGGTGCTGGGCCACCTGCGCTGAGAATGTAGGCGCTAATACCAGGGCAAAGGAAAATGACATAGTATAAACACCTGCATATTGTCCGCGGTTATGTTCATTGCTCCGCTGCACCCAAAAGTTATTGACAAAAGGAAACAGCAGCATTTCTCCCACCGTAATTACAATGATTCCCAATAGGGCCGTAATAAAAACGGGAGAAATAATAAAGAACAAAAATGAAGTTCCTATGAATATGGCACCGGCCAGCATGTACCATACAGGATTCCGTTTATTTTCCAGTTTGTAGACCAGCACCATTTCAAACAAGGCGATGAGCAATCCATTCAATGCGAGCAACACGCCAATTGTAACTTTACTGAATTGCAAAACCTCTTCATAATAAACCGGTATCATACTAAAAACCTGGAAGAAACATAATCCTACCAGGAAAATGCAGAACATACCGAAAAGAAAGATCCGGTCCCTGAAAGCTGAATTACCACGGAGTTCACTTTGTACCACCAGCTTTTTTATCTTCCTGCTTTTATCCTTCCGGAACAACAGGTATAATAATAGCGCAGCACCCATGCAGGTAAATCCATCAAGCCAGAATAAAAGGATAAAACTTTTGCTGGCCACCAGTCCGCCAACAGCCGGACCAATGCCCCATCCCAGATTGATGGCGAGCCTGTTAAGGGAATAGGACCTGGTTCTGTTAGCATCGGTACTGTAACTCGCTATCGCCGCAGAATTTGCAGGGCGGAAAGCTTCACCCAGACTGCTCAGGATAAAAATGCAGGTGGCAAACTGGATCAACGTAGTCATTTGTGCCAGCACAATGAACATGATACCATTGATGAAGAGGCTGAATACCTGTACATGAAAATGCCCGAAACGGTCGGTAAGCCGGCCGCCGACGTACCCTCCGAGGATAGCGCCTAAGCCAAAAGCGCCCATCACATAACCTGCTTCTGTTTTTGAGAACCCGATGCCGGTGAGATAAACCATCAGGAAAGGGATCACCATGGTACCGCTGCGGTTGATGAAGATCACCAGGGCCAGCCACCATACCGGCCGTGAAAGCCCACTGTAGGCGGCCTTATATAGATTAACGGTGGCATTCAGCATCCGCTAAATTAATTTATCATTCACAACCATTTGAAGGCTGAAGGTTATTTTTGTTACTTAACAATTATGAATATGAAATTATACCTCCTCGCAGGTTTATCATTTTTTGCAATGGCCTCACAAGCCCAGAAATCCAATCCAGCCAAACCTGTACCCCAAAAAACAGCCGCGCCTTTGCCGGTTCTTAAAAATGCGAATGATTCCATGAGCTATGCCATTGGCCTTAGTGTAGTGAATTTTTATAAAGACCAGGGTATCCAGCTTAATGCAGCCCTGGTAACAAGGGCCATCAATGATGTAAAAGGAAATAAAAAACCTTTACTCACTGAAGAGCAGTCCAACCTGATCTTCATGTGTCATTCCAATCCCCAACTTTGCGATCATGTAAAAAAAGGCGAAGCGTTTCTTTCTGCCAACAAAAAGAACCCGAACGTAAAGGTTACTCCTTCCGGGCTTCAATATGAAGTGATCCAAATGGGCACCGGGCCAAAACCTCTTGCAACTGATACCGTTATTGCACATTATGCGGGCACACTTTTCACCGGGACTGAATTCGATAATTCTTTCAAGAGAGGCGAGCCGCTTACCATTCCTGCCAACCGTGTGATCAAAGGTTGGACTGAAGGACTTCAACTCATGCCAGTAGGTTCCAAATTCAAATTCTATATTCCTTACCAACTGGGTTATGGCCTCAACGACCAGGGTGCAGCCATTCCTGGCGGATCTGTGCTGGTATTTGATGTGGAGTTGTTGGGTATTAAAGGGAAGTAATTCAAAAGTCAAAAGTCAAAAGTCAAAAGTCAAAATCGTGACCATTCAATTATTTCTGGTCTGCACTTTTGAATTTTGACTTTTTATTTTTGAATTTTCTCCTCGGCCCATTTCATGGCTTTCTGGAATTGTTCCTTTTCGGAGAGGTTGGTATTGTCAAGTAAGAGGGCATCCTCTGCTCGTTTTAATGGACTTACTTCTCGGTTGCTGTCAATATAATCACGCATCTCCAGGTTGGCTTTTACTTCATCAATGGTGATGTTGGGATTCTTTTCATACATCTCCGCGAACCTTCTTTGCACTCTTACCGCATTATCTGCGGTCATAAAGATCTTCAGTTCCGCATCCGGGAACACAACTGTGCCGATGTCCCTTCCATCCATCACGATCCCACGGTTTTTTCCGAGCTTTTGCTGCTGGGCCACCGCGTATTTCCGAACTTCCCTGATAGCTGCTACCTCGCTCACCTTTTCCGCGATCACCAGGTCCCTGATTACATACTCCACATTTTCACCATTCAGAAAAATCTCTGATTGCTGGCTTTTATCGTTGTATTCAAAATCAAGAGAGATATCGTTCAGTGCTTTTTTCACCTGGCCTGTATCGGTCCAATCAATATGATTTCTTAAAAAATGTAAAGTGATGGCTCGGTACATAGCGCCACTGTCAACATAAATATAACCTAGCGCCCTGGCCATCTGTTTGGCCAGTGTGCTCTTTCCACAGGAAGACCACCCGTCAATGGTAATGATGATTTTTTTCATTCTGAATTACAAAAATGCCAACTATCAGTCAGACAGCAAAAATGCATTTGAGATTACAAAAAGTATCCCCCTGAAAAAACCCATAACTCAATAAAAAAACTGGTGCAAGACAAAAAAAATCCCACCCGCTTTCACGGATGGGATGTAATTATGAATATTCAATTATGCTTTTGATTCTGTGGCAGCACCCTCCTTCATGGTGAATACAAGTTTGCCATTTTCCTTGTCAAGCCCGGCAACGAGTACATCACCTGGTTTGATATTCATATTCAGGATCTCTTCAGCCAGTGGGTCTTCCAGGTATTTCTGGATAGCCCTGTGCAGCGGACGGGCACCAAACTGCTGGTCATAACCTTTATCAGCTATGAAGCTTTTTGCTTCTTCCGTCAACTCCAGGCTGAAACCAAGATTGATAAGTCGTTTCATTACACCCTTCATCAGGATATCTATGATCTCGAAAATATTATCCTTGGTAAGAGAGTTGAAAATGATCACATCATCAATACGGTTGAGAAACTCAGGGGAGAACGTACGCTTCAGCGCTTTTTCAATTACGGCCTTATTGTTCTCATCGCTGCTCTGCAACCTTGAATTGGTAGCAAAGCCTACCCCTTCACCAAAATCTTTCAACTGGCGCACACCAATATTGGAGGTCATGATGATGGTAGTGTTTTTGAAATCCACCTTACGGCCGAGACCATCGGTAAGTTGGCCATCATCCAGTACCTGCAACAGGATATTATAAATATCCGGATGTGCTTTTTCAATTTCATCCAGCAGGATCACGCTGTATGGTTTGCGGCGTACCCTTTCAGTCAGTTGTCCGCCTTCTTCATAACCTACGTATCCCGGAGGGGCACCAATCAGTCTTGACACCGTGAATTTTTCCATGTATTCACTCATGTCAATCCGAATGAGGGCATCCTCGCTGTCGAACATATGACGGGCCAAGGCACGTGCCAGCTCGGTTTTACCAACACCGGTAGGTCCCAGGAAGATAAAAGTACCAATCGGTTTCTTGGGATCTTTCAGGCCCACACGATTCCTCTGGATAGCTTTCACCACTTTAACAATGGCTTCATCCTGTCCAACCACCATGCCTTTCATTTCTTCAGACATCTTGCGCAGCTTCTGCGTTTCCGCTTCCACCATCCTTTTCACAGGAATGCCGGTCATCATGCTGATCACTTCAGCGATCTCTTCTTCTCCAATGGGATAACGCTTATGCTTGCTTTCTTCTTCCCATTGAGTTTTGGCTTTCTCAAGGTCTTCAGCCAAACGTTTTTCATTGTCACGAAGGGCAGCTGCTTCCTCAAATTTCTGGCTCTTCACCACCCTGTTCTTTTCAACTTTGATATCCTCGATCTTTTTTTCGAGATCAAGAATGTTCTGCGGAACATTAATATTTTTCAGGTGAACCCTGGCACCCACTTCATCCATTACGTCGATTGCCTTGTCGGGCAGCAAACGGTCGGTGATGTAACGGTCACTCAGTTTAACACAGGCATCAATCGCTTCCTGGTCATAGTTCACGTTGTGATATTCCTCGTATTTCGATTTGATATTATTGAGGATCTGGATGGTATCATCCACACTTGGGGGTTCGATCATCACCTTTTGGAAACGCCTGTCAAGAGCGCCATCCTTTTCGATGTACATCCTGTATTCATCCAATGTGGAAGCACCAATGCACTGCAGTTCTCCACGTGCCAGCGCAGGCTTAAAGATGTTGGAAGCATCGAGGGAGCCGGAAGCGCCACCTGCACCAACTATTGTATGAATCTCATCAATGAAAAGGATTACATCACGGTTCTTTTCCAGCTCATTCATGATTGCCTTCATCCGCTCTTCAAACTGGCCGCGGTATTTGGTACCGGCCACGAGAGCCGCGAGATCGAGAGAGATCACTCTTTTATCGAAGAGCACGCGGGAAACCTTGCGCTGTACAATACGGAGCGCAAGTCCTTCCACAATGGCTGTCTTACCCACACCAGGTTCACCAATGAGGATGGGATTATTCTTTTTACGGCGGGAAAGAATCTGGGAAACTCTTTCAATTTCTTTTTCCCTGCCCACGATCGGGTCGAGTGTGCCGGTCTCGGCCAGTTTGGTAATATCACGGCCGAAATTATCCAGCACAGGGGTTTTGCTTTTGGTAGCTCCCTGTCTTGGTTTTGACTGCGAGTATTTTTTCTCTTCGTCAAAATCATCATCGTTTTCTTCCTGGTATTCGGCGCGGGGGTCATTTGATTTCATGACACCAAGTTCCTGTCTGAAAAGATCGTAATCCACGTCAAACTGATTTAGAATTTGGGTTGCAATATTTTCTTTGTTCTTTAAGATGGAAAGCATCAGGTGTTCGGTCTCCACCGTTGGACTTTTCAGCGCTTTGGCTTCGAGCACGGTAACACGGATCACTTTTTCCGCCTGTTTGGTCAGCGGTAAGCTGTTGATATTAGCGATGTTCTTTCCGGTCTTATCCTTAACGGCCAGTTCTATTTCCTTTCTTAATTCGTACAGGTCAACATTAAAGCTCTTCAAAATGCGAACAGCCGTATTATCTCCCTCACGAATCAGTCCCAGCAATAAATGTTCCGTTCCTATGAAATCATTACCCAGCCTCAGGGCTTCTTCCCTGCTGAAGGATATGATCTCTTTAACTTGTGAGGAAAAATTATTATCCATTTGATTCGGTATGCTTTATACAATAATAAAAAATATTTTTGGTCGATTCCAAGACCCTCAGGCTTTAGTCTTACATTAGTCAGTATGGAAGTCAAAACTGATACCAAAGAGAAATTTCATGTCATCCGGGTGGAAACATCGGAATTGCCTGCTAATCTGGCAGCAGAATTGAACCGACAACTGTTAGAACTGCTTAAAGATACAATAAAGAATGTAGTGGTGAATTTAAGGACTGTTAAGAGTATGGACCAGGAAAGCGCTGAAATGCTGGTGCGCACCCAGCAGAAATTTTATGAAGAGAATGCTTCCTTTGTGTTCTGTGAATTGCAGCCCGACCTGGAGCAATACCTTGATGTGCAGGAACTGCTGGAGCTGATGAATGTGACGCCTACGGAAAGCGAAGCCTATGATATAGTACAGATGGAAGAGATCGAAAGGGAATTGCTGGGGGGTGATGATTTCGATGAAGAAGAAAAGTCCTGACAGCAATGACAGGTGGCCTTCCTGAAATCATTTTGCAAAAGCTTACCACCGTCCTGGCCACGAAAATCACAAGCGTGCAGAACCTGGGAGGCGAAGCATCAACCAGAGTTTCAAACTGGAAGCGGGGCATAAGACCTTTTTCTGCAAGATCAATTCTGCTACTAAATTTCCCCAATTAATTCTGAAGGAGAAGAATGGCCTGGAGGCTCTTGCATCAGCCGGCCCTCTACGTTCACCCGGCATAATTGGCCAGGGTGAAGAAGGAGAATGGCAATACCTGATATTAGAATATATAGAAGAAGGAATCAGAACATCTTTGTTCTGGGAAGATTTCGGACATCAACTGGCTGCACAGCACCGGCATTGCTCAACACGGTATGGCTGGGAAGAAGATAATTATATGGGTTCCGTTCCGCAGTCCAACCAATACTCCGCTGACTGGACAGATTTTTTCATGTTGCAGCGGCTGCAGCCCATGGTCAAACGATGTTATGATCATCAACTTTTAGAGCCCCGCCACCTGCTTGCTTTTGATAAACTGTACAGGTCATTATCAGCTATTTTTAATAACGAGCCAGCATCCTTACTTCATGGTGATTTGTGGAGCGGTAACTTTATTTGTGATGAAAGATCTGCCCCGGTACTGATTGATCCGGCGGTTTATTATGGCCACCGGAGTATGGACCTGGGCATGACCAGGTTGTTTGGCGGTTTTGACCCCCTGTTCTATCAATCTTATAATGAACAATTCCCATTACCCTTAGGATTCGAAGAACAATGCGAGGTGTGTAATTTATACCCTTTGCTCATTCATCTCTTCCTGTTTGGTGGCAGTTACCTGTACCTTATTGAGGACAGGCTTTCTCCTTTTAATAGATAAGTATGAGTGCCATAAGTCCCGTCATCCTAAATTTGCCACCATGTTATCAGTTACCATTCTTGGAAATAATTCAGCCGTACCGGCATTTAACAGGCATCCAACCAGCCAGGTGGTGACTCATGACGGCAACCATTTTTTGGTTGATTGCGGTGAAGGCACCCAGATCCAGATGATCAGGTACCGGATCAGGAGGGGAAAGATTTCACATATCTTCATCTCCCACCTGCATGGTGATCATTATTTCGGACTGGTAGGATTGCTTAATACATTCGGGCTGCTATCGCATAAGCAGGAATTGCATGTGTACGGACCTGCTCCCCTTCAGCAAATCATAGAGATGCAGATGAAAGTGGCAGAAACCGTTTTACCTTATCCTTTACATTTTCATACGCTTGACAAACCAGAGGTATTGGTTGATAATGAAAGAATCAGGATCTCAGCTTTTCCCACCACCCACCGTATTGAATGTTATGGATTTCTTTTCGAGGAAAAAGAAGGCAAAAGAAAATTGCTGATCGATAAAGTAAAGAAGTACAATATTCCCGTCAGCTTTTATTCCAGCCTGCAGAATGGCCTGGATTATATTACCACACGCGGACAGGTGATCAGGAATGATATGGTTACGGCGGCACCGGAAAGAGGAAAAAAATATGCTTTCTGTGCGGACACCCGTTACGATGAAAATATGATACAGTATATCTATGGTGCAGACATGATCTATCATGAAACCACCTACCTGGATAATATGAGAGACAAGGCCGGTGAAAGGTTCCATTGCACTACCAAACAGGCGGCAGAAATAGCGCGCAAGGCCATGGTAAAAAAATTACTGATCGGTCATTTCAGTTCGAAGTACGACACACTCGAAATGTTTGAAAAAGAAGCCAGGGAAGTTTTCCCGAATACAGAACTGGCGTTGGAGGGAACGAGTTATGAAGTGAATTGAGAGAAGCGGCAAGTTACAAGCTGCAAGCTGCAAGAACTCTACTCCAAATTTCATTTTCTAGTCACACCTAACAATTATAATATATAATAATCATAAAACTACAGCTCTAAGTAAAGTATGAGCCTTTAAGTCTTGCAGCTTGTAGCTTGCAGCTTGAAGCTCAATCATTCGATCAGCCACCTGTAAAACTCCACAAACTCTGCTCTCCATGTGGGTTCGTCGTGGCGGCCTTCACCGCGGATCACTGTTTCCATTTTTGCTTTTGAAAGTTGCTGCATCTGTTCAAAAACATGAAGCATGTCAGGCACCATGGAATCACCTTCCTGCTGGCCTGCATAGAAATAAATTTTCCCCTTTACTTTTTTTGCCTGCCTCGCATCAATCTGCTTTAACTGAGGATTGATCCAGAAAGCCGGGGAAAAAACACCAGCCGCTCCAAATACTTTAGGATAATTGAGAATGGCATAAAAAGAAATGAGTCCTCCCATGGAACTGCCCGCGATAGATGTATGGTCTTTGCATTTTTTGGTGCGGTAATGCTTATCAATAAAGGGCTTGAGTGTTTTTACAATGAATTCAACGTACAGCGCTCCTTCACCTTTTCCATATTTCTCCATGTCGTAAGGAGCATATTCATTCAATCTTTTATCGCCTCCATTATCAATTCCCACCACGATCATTTGTCTATGCTGAGGTCCCAGTGTATCAAGCGCTTCATCCACTCCCCATTCACCAAAACTCGAGGTAGCCTCGTCAAATACATTCTGGCCATCGTGCATGTACAGCACGGGATATTTTTTCCTGGAAGTCGTATAATCCGAAGGCAGGTAGATCCAGATCCTCCGGTGCCTTTTCAACTGGGGCATGTAAAACACTGAATCCACAATATGAACATTGGAGCTTGCCGTACTTTTTTTTGCCTGTTTGGGGAAATGATCGGACCAGTGCGGGATATCAACGCTCACGGTATCTTCCCCCGGTATCCGAACAATCCTGTTGGCACCGGGCCAGCCCCCTTCCAGTGTTTCCACCTGGTCCCAGCTTCCTCTTGTGAATTTATATTCAAACATGCCGGGAGGTAATTCAATTGTAATGCCGTGTTTGCCGCCGGTTTTTTTTAACACGAAACGGCTGTCGTGGGGATTCCAGTTGTTGAAGGACCCGGCAATGAATATACTGTCCCCCACCTTATGATAGGCAGGCAGCGTATTGATGATAAAACTGACCTTTTGCTGTGCAGCACTAATGAACTGTTGGATGAGCAGGCATATGATCAGACCAAATCTCAAATTACCTGTTTAGAGTGGAGAGATATTCACGAACCTGTTGAACCAGGTTATTGCTTAATGGAACAAGGGGTAACCTGAGCTGGTTATCAATCAAACCCAGTTCTGCTAAAAATGCCTTGACACCGGCCGGGTTGTTTTCCGCGAACAAAAGATCGTATCCCTGGAGGAGGATATTATTCAGTTTTCTTGCGCTGTGAAAATCGTCTTCAAGCGCTGCTTTAACCATTGCAGAGAAATCTTTTGGAAAACAATTGGCCGCCACGCTGATCACTCCCCTCATGCCACATGCGATCTGGCCCAGAGCAAGATTATCATCACCACTTACAACCAGGAAGTCCTGTGGCTTGTCGCGAAGAATCTGCAGGCACTGGCTCATATTTCCACTGGCTTCTTTGATGCCATTGATGTTACCTATATCATTGGCCAGCCTGATGGTGGTAGCGGCTGATATATTAGAGCCAGTGCGGCCGGGTACATTATAGAGGAGGATGGGCTTTGCAGTAGCATTAGCCAGGCTTTTATAATGCTGGTAAATTCCTTCCTGGGATGGTTTGTTATAATAAGGACTCGCAGATAAAATAGCGGTTGCCTTATCAAGGGGAAAAGTTTCAATATCCCTAACTACTTCAGCCGTATTATTTCCGCCGATACCTACTACCACAGGCACTCTTTCAGAAACAAATGAATAAGTGGCTTTGATCAGTTCCTGTTTCTCTTCATGTGAAAGAGTGGGTGTTTCTCCCGTGGTTCCCAGAGTAACCACATAATTTACACCATCCTCGATTACAAAATCTACCAGGCGCTGGTAAGCGTTGAAGTCAATACTTTTATCGGCTTTGAAAGGGGTAACCAGTGCTACACCGGTTCCCTGTAATGTATCTCTTAATGACATGATGTTTGAGTTTAAGAGCCAATGGCCAATGGCTATTAGCTGTTTGCTTCCGGGCCTTCTTCCACTTCTTCCCAGAATCCCATCTTCCCGAATTTTTCAATTCGCTTGTTGATCCTTTCTTCAGGCGACATCGGCTTCAGCTCGTCCAGAACCTTCACTAAATGCTGCTTCAGGATTTGTGCGGCTTCCGCATAATCCCAATGTGCGCCACCAGCCGGTTCAGGAATGATGGCGTCAACCAGGCCGAAATTCTTCATATTGTCAGCCGTCAGTTTCAATTGCTCTGCAGCTACTTCTTTTTTATCCCAGCTTCTCCATAAAATAGAGGAACAGCTTTCGGGTGAAATTACCGTGTACCAGGTGTTTTCCATCATGTACACACGGTCACCCACACCTATGCCAAGGGCACCACCTGAAGCGCCTTCACCAATGATTACGACGATCACAGGAACTTTCAGGCGGATCATTTCATAAATGTTACGGGCAATTGCTTCACCCTGCCCGCGCTCTTCTGCTTCGAGGCCCGGGTAAGCACCTGGTGTATCAATGAGCGTAATGATAGGTTTGTTGAATTTTTCGGCAAGCTTCATCAGCCGAAGTGCTTTGCGGTAGCCTTCGGGATTGGCCATACCAAAATTGCGGAGTTGCCTGGTTTTGGTGTTAATACCCTTCTGCTGCCCGATCAACATCACCGTCTGTCCTTCCAATTGCGCGAAACCTCCCACCATGGCTTTGTCGTCCTTCACATTGCGGTCGCCAAATAATTCCACGAAATTGGTGGTCATGTTCTGGATATATTTCAATGTATAAGGCCGGTCGGGATGACGGCTGAGCTGAACTTTCTGCCAACTGGTAAGGTTTTGTGTAATCTCTTTTCTCCGGTCAAGGATCTGCTGGTCAAGTTTATTAATCATCTCCGAGTAATCGATCTTTTTATGTTCCGAAGCATGCTTCAGTTTTTCGATCTCGTCTATGAGGTCTTTGATCGGCTTCTCAAAATCCAGGAATTGTCTGTTTGCGTTCGAGGGCATAGCCATTTTAGATTGGCGGTAAAATTAGGGAAAACATAATGAGGAAGTACAGCCGAGGAAGTACCGCCAATGGCCAATAGCTATTTGCCATTGGCCAGACCCGGAACAAATAAGAATTCCTGAACATCCCTGGTCCATTCCGGGCGGTGCTTCAATAAATAATTTTCATGGCCGGCCTGGGGGTAAGTTCTCAACATTTTTTTTGAGGGAAGCCTTTGGTAGATCTCATCGATTTCCTTTCGTGTAACGCGGTCATCTCTTTCTCCATACATCAGCAGAACCGGGCTGTGAATACGCTCAGCCCATTTGCGGGGATTATGCGTAAAACCGTTGAAACCATTTTGCACACCACCCCAGAATACCAGCAGTCCTGCCATAGGGAAGGCCGGGATATTTTGGTTTCGGAATCTAGCTGCAACCGTTTCATACAAAGATCCAAATGGACATTCAATGATAACTGAAGAAGGTGTGATCTTGTAATCACTGATGGCTTTCATGATGGCCACAGCACCCATAGAAGTTCCAAAGAGTACAATATTGTGGTGGCCAAGACCCTGCATATGCCTGTAAACATCCCGAACTTCCCTGGCCTCCTCGTAACCGATAGTTGTCCGGTTTCCTTCTGATCCGCCGGATCCCATGAAGTCAACCAGCACCACATGGTACCCAAGGTCAATAAATATATCAGCCTTGTCGAGCATGGATGATTTTTCACCACCGTATCCATGAAAAATGAGCACCGTTCCCTTGCTGTTTGTTGTCTCCATCAGCCAGGCCTCCAGTAAAACATTGCTACGGATGCGCAGGGTTTCGTAAGGAATTACGGGTTTTGATTTAAGAGCCGGCCTGGGATTGTTAACACCTGTGACAAGAATTGTTATTTTTTGCGGGGTGGAAAGATCCTGCGTGGTACGGGTTTGAGCAGCATCACTAAAATGGGTGAACTTCCATGCATGCATAAAAGCAATCGCATTGATCAACATAAAAAGGAGAACACTACTCCATATTATCCTCCTAACCCATTTTTTCATTATTGAATAAATATAGAATAAAACAGGGCAACCTTATAGCTGCCAATGGCCATTAGCTATTGGCCATCGTTCTCTTTCTGTTTCTGTTTCCGTTTCCCTGCCTCCACTCATCAACTCCATAATAATTATCTTTGCATTTTTTAATCATAACTAATGCCTCACCTGCCCCATTTGATTCATGACCTGGCGCTGATCCTTATAACGGGTGCTATTGTAACGTTGATCTTCCGGAAGATCAAACAGCCGCTGGTGCTTGGTTATATCATTGCCGGTTTTGTGGTAGGCCCCTATTTTCACCTGGCTCCTTCTGTGGCAGATGCGCAGAATGTAAAAACCCTGGCTGAAATAGGGGTCATTTTCCTGCTCTTCAGCCTGGGACTTGAATTCAGTTTCAAAAAATTAATGCGTGTTGGAGGATCAGCCTCCATAACTGCGTTTGTGGAGATCATCTTCATTACCGCTTCGGGTTATACTATGGGAAAGATCCTGGGGTGGACAACCATGGACAGCTTGTTTCTCGGGGGTATGCTGGCAAGTTCCTCCACTACCATTATCATCAGGGCATTCGATGAACTGGGTGTAAAAACAAAACAGTTCGCCCGAATAGTTTTCGGAGTGTTGATCGTGGAAGATATAGTGGTGATCCTGTTGATGGTGTTATTATCAACCGTGGCTGTTACCAAAACATTTGAAGGAGGAGAGATCCTGTTCACTGTTCTGAAACTTTTATTCTTTTTAGCACTCTGGTTTATCGGTGGCATTTTTTTGCTGCCCAGTTTTTTGAAGCTGGCCAAAAAATTACTGGATGAGGAAACCCTGCTCATTCTTTCGCTGGGTTTATGCTTAGGCATGGTAGTTTTGGCTACCAAAGTTGGCTTTTCAGCAGAACTGGGTGCTTTCGTGATGGGATCTATCATTGCTGAAACCACGGTGGCGGAAAAAGTTGAGCATGTACTGAAATCAGTCAAGGATCTGTTTGGAACAGTATTCTTTGTATCAGTCGGCATGATGATCGATCCCTCCGCCATGGTGCAATATGGTGTGCCCATTCTACTGGTAACCCTCCTCACCTTATTTGGCAAATTATTCAGCACCACGCTCGGTGCCCTGTTATCGGGGCAGCCACTCAAACAATCAGTGCAGGTGGGCATGAGTATGGCGCAGATAGGTGAATTCGCTTTTATCGTAGCTACCCTTGGTCTATCACTGGGAGTGATATCCGAATTTTTATTTCCTGTGGCAGTGGGTGCTTCCGCCATCACCACTTTCACCACACCCTATATGATCAAGTATTCGGATAAATTTTATTTGTTTCTTTCCCGGATACTGCCTCATAAATGGGTGAAAAGGCTGAACAGGTATTCCGCCGGAGCCCAAACCATACAGGCGGAACCGGAATGGAAGATCCTTTTCAAGAATTATGCACGGGTAGTAATCATCAACAGCGTGGTTGTGATTGCCATTCTATTATTATCCCAGCGGTACTTCCTTCCTTATACAATGAACCAGGTGGAGAATGAATTGTTCGGAACACTGATTGTAACACTGCCTACGCTTGCTGTATGCATACCATTTCTTTGGGCCATCATTGCCAAACGTCCTACCGGTGAAGGATATAAGGAATTATGGGTGGTGGAAAAATATAACAGGGGCCCGCTTCTCATTGTAGAAACCGGCCGATTACTCTTAGGAATTTTTCTAACTGGTTTGCTGATCGACCAGTTGGTATCCACTAAGGTAGCCCTGCTCACTGCCATCCCGGTTACGGTGATCCTGGTTTTTATTTTTTCCAAGACTATACAGCGTTTTTACCAGAGACTGGAAGGAAGGTTCATCCGCAATCTTAATGCGAGAGGAGAAGCCGCTGCGAATAATAAAAATACACTGGAGAAAAAGAACACCCAGATGCAACTCGACCTGGCGGCCTGGGATGCTCACATCGTGGAGCTGGAAGTTAACCAGATGGCTCCCTATATCGGCAAGCCCCTGCAGGAACTTGCCTGGCGTGAACAGTATGGTATCAATATCGTTTATATCCGGCGCGGCAATTATATTTTTCACACCCCTGCCCGCAGCAATTCCCTCCAGGCCTTTGACAATGTAGGAATACTTGCTACCGATGAACAGATCCAGCGATTCAAACCTGTTTTTGATTTTGGTGTGGCAGACGTGAATACCGCAGTGCAAATCCAGGACATTAGCCTGGAAAAAATCCTTGTTGATGAACATTCAAGACTTAAAGGCAAAACCATCCGTGATTCAGGACTGAGAGAAAAAGTCCAGGGTCTTATCGTGGGTATTGAAAGAAATAACCAACGGATTCTAAACCCTGATTCAACACTGGTGTTTGAATGGGATGATATCATCTGGATCGTTGGCAACAGGAAAAAAATCACCAGCTTCAAAAAAGAAGAAATGGAGAATGGTTGACCCATTCTTTCATAAGCGAAAAACAGTGCTCACGCTTAAAATTTACCAGATTTTATCCCATTTTTCCATTCCGTCATTTAATTCCCCAATTGAATTAAACTGAGCTCATTTATGCTGGAATTCAGAAATGAATTGCTGATCTTCAATTACATAACCGGCTAGGGACAATTACAGGGCATGAAATAAGTGAAAACACTTGCATATCAGGGATTACCCTTATATTTTTACGGTCGTTGTTGAGCTTACCGGGTGAACCGGGATGTTCGATGCGTTTTAAAAATCCAGGTCCCATGAAGCAATTTTTACTCCTTGCCTTTGCTGTGCTGCTATCCGGCATTTCTTTCGCGGCACCGAAAATTAAATCTAAATCCAACGGTTATTGGAGCAATCCTTTGAACTGGGATCTCAACCGCTCTCCTGCCATCGGGGATACGGTTACCATACCTGCCGGCTATACCATGATCATCAATGACGACCGGGTAATCAATGGTTTTGTGTACCTGCAGATCTACGGCACTCTTTCCTTCCAGAATAATAATTCCACTTTAAGGCTGGGTAGTACAGCCATAGTTGTAGTGCACAGTACTGGCAGGATAATGGGTGGTGGTTCGCCTTCGCAAAAATTAAGAATAGGAACGAAAACAGTTTTCGATGGAAACGACGATCCGGTGCAGGGGCCGCGCATGGCTACTTCAACTACAAATGGATTCCAGATTTTTTCAGAAGAACCATTGCCGGTAAAATTCACGGGTTTCTCCGTTACGCAAATCAACAATGGGAAGATCCTTGTGCAATGGTCAACGGCAGATGAAATAAATGCGGACCGTTACGAAATCGAACGAAGTTTTGATGGAAGTACCTGGACCAAAGCCGGGCAGGTGCCTGCGAGAAACATTGCAGGCACATCGCATGATTATCGTTACCTCGATGAAGCTTATGCTCCTAAATTATTTTACCGCATCAGGCAGATTGATATTGATGGTAAATTCATGTTGAGCAGTATCAGGCTCACAGGAACCGAATCGAAGGAATACCAGATCGGCATTTCTTCTTCCTACGGCAGACTGGTAATTCATTTTCCATTGGAGGTCCAGGAAGAACTGACAATATCAGTTGTTTCACCTGCAGGCCAGGTAATGCAACGGATGCCTATCAGGAGTCTTGCCGGGCAGTATACTTATGAAACAGGCTTGAATGGACTATATATTGTTTTGATCAGTTCCCGGAAATCCATTCTTGCCTCCAGGCAGGTTTGGTTCTGAAATAAAATGATTAATGCCAGGCTGCACACCTGGCATATCATGATATCACTGCTTTTTATTTCCTGGCCGATTCAAGTTTCAATTCAATAATATTACCGGGTTTTGAAGTTCCTTCATTGGAAATAAACAGATCTCCCGACGGGCTAAAGCTGACTCCTTCCGGCTGGGCGAATTCCTTTCCAAGCTCAATCACTTTAAGAATCTTACCGGAGGGCTGAAGAATGGCAAGTCTTGATTTTGGACCATCGGTTATATAAATTTCCCCGGTCAAAGGATGAATACCTATGGAAGAAGGCATGATTGCTTTTTTCTTTTTTTTCTTGTCTCCGGATGAAAGCAAAGGATCGTCAAGATCAATCTTGATGACGGGGTCATTGTTCAGTTTTTCACTGGCCAGGTCAAAAGCATAAATGCCCTTATAATCCTTATTGCCAGGCTCTTCATCCTTGATCGCTAACAGCAACCTGTTATTCTTTTTATCAAAAACAAGACCTTCTACGTTGTGATCCACTGTGAGACTTGTTTTAAATTCTTTCACTGAAGATTTTCCTGCATTCATATCCACCTTGTACAACCTACCGTCAGCCCTAACAATGTAAGCGGTGTTCCCATTCACTGTAATTCCTTCATAGTCGCCCGGACCCGCGAATTCAATTCTCTTCTCCACCTTGCCTTCAGCCCGGTTGTAAATAAAAATTATCCCGTCTTCGTCCTGGATGCAGGCGAAACGATCCTGGTCGAGATAGGCTATTCCTGAAACTTCTTTCAATTCGCCAGGAAGGTCCCATTTGTTGGTAATAGACAGCTCCGTTGCAGCTTTCTTAACCTTTTTGAAGGAAGCCTGCGCCTCTGTACCGGTACCGAGTACAACACTTGAAATATCTCTCCAGAAAATAAATCCTCCGATAATGATTACACTAAACAACAATAAGCCAAACCTCATAATCTTCAATTTTAATGGTTAGTAAATTCCTTCCTCATCAATCCCAATAATCGATTTTCTGTTCCGTTCCATCAGAACCTAGAACCAGGTTCACTTCCTTTTTCCCTTTTGCCTCAAGCTCAACCTGGTAATAGCTCACCCCATCCTTCTCAAGGAGTTCCACATCATCAATTGTATAGTCTTTGTACTTTGTTTGCAAAACCGAAAGCACCGCAGCAGGAAGCTGGTTTTGTGCCAGGTCGGATTTCTGCATCAGTATTTTACCATTTCCATCAAGCTGCATGGTTATTTCGGTACTGTCGTTCATTTTCACTTCTGCCTCATACATGGATTTGGTTTTTTCCCAATCCACTTTTGATGCATCAGGAAACTTTCCTTTCACTGAATTCAATACTAAAGAAGGAACCTTTTCAGCAGGAATGCTCTGGCTGCTGCAACCCGCTGAGGCCAGTAAAAAAAATCCGGTGACTGTTATCATGATCGATTGCTTCATAAAATATCTTTTGATGTTTATGACACAAAGCTCAAAATCAAAATGGGAAAGAATTGGGAATAATCAGGAAGAAAATTGTACCCTTATTACGTGGCGGCCTTCGTAGTGATAGCTGACTTTAAAACCGAAGAGCCCGGCTATTGCCTTTACAATACTCAGCCCGAGCCCGGTTGATGTGGCAGATTGTTTTTCTTTATGAAACCTGGTGAATAACATTGATTCGTCAAGGGGTTGATCCTTGCCGGTGTTGGCTATTTCAAAACTTTCACTCCCGATGGTGATCGCAATAGTGCCGCCCGAATAATTGTGCACCATTGCATTCTTAACCAGGTTATTGAAGAAAATAAGGGAAAGATCTTCATTCATCTGGACTACCGCCTGGTGTTCTTCCTTTACCGATATTAAAATTTCGCGGTAGGCAAGCTGGTCGGAAAAATCATCAATTATTTTTTTTACCAGCGCATTAATGTTAACAGGCACTGTGGATACAAACTGTTTATTCTCGATTTTTGAAAGCAGCAGCAATGATTTATTGAGACGGGTGAGTCTTTCCAGGTTGTCAAGCGCTGAAGCCAAGAGTTGGGACTCCTGCTCAGAAAATTTTCCAGTGGCAGCCAGCGCTTCCAGCTTATTGATGCTGATCGCAAGTGGTGTTTGCAGCTCATGCGAAGCGTTCTCTATAAAATGTTTCTGGCTATTGTAGCTATCCACATTACTCTGGATCATTTTAGCCACTACTTCATTGAGCAGCCTGAATTCTTCGATATTTGTTTTTCTTGTTTCAATGCTGGGTTGTTCGAGGCGGAAATGCCTGAGCTGCTTCAGCAGGTGGTAAAAGGGCCGCCAGATCCTTTTCAACAAAAAATTATTCAGGAGCAGGATGGTGGCAATCAATCCCACGTAAAGGAAGATGATAGCATATAATAATTCTGAAAACAGGTCATCCTCTTCCACCATGGAAGTAATCACCTGCATCTGGTAATAACGGTTATTATGACTGAATACGGTCCGCAGCATCCGGACCGGTTCATAATCCTGTTCATTCTGCATGTACATGCTGGTATCGAGATATTCATCAAAGAATTCCTTCGCAGCCTCAGCTTCAATACCAGTGATAGAATAATCACCTTCATCAAAATCAGTTTTAAACAGGATGGTCGAATCTTTTTTTACTTTCTGCAGAATCAATCCTTTCTGGTTGTCAAGGCCATCATCAATGCTGTCATAAATCTCATCGAGCATGGCATAATAAAATATGCCGGCCCATACCGTTATCAGCAACAGCAGGAATACGGCAAGGTAGGATGTAGTATAGGTAACAACTTTCATGAATCAGTTAGTTTATATCCAAGGCCATAAACTGCCTGAATTTCTATGCCTGCGTTTTTATCGTTCAGTTTTTTGCGGAGGTTCTTGATCTGCGAATAAATAAAATCATAGCTGTTCATTTCATCAATATAATCTCCCCACACATGTTCTGCCAGCGCAGTCTTGAGCACCAGCTTATTTTTATTGGTGACCATATAGATCAGCACATCAAATTCCTTACGATTCAGTTTTAGCTCTTCGCCATCAACTGTAACAATGCGGTAATCTGTATCGATTTTCACATTGTTGATCTCCAGGATGGGACTGCCACCAAGGGTTTTGCGGCGGATGAGGGATTTGATTCGGGCATGCAATTCCGCCATGTGAAAAGGTTTGGGCAGGTAATCATCCGCACCCAGGTCAAGTCCTTTTACCTTATCATGGATGGAATCTCTTGCAGATACGATGATGACCCCTACATTGAGACCAGCATCTTTCAGCTCTTTTAAAAAATCGAGACCATTGCCTCCCGGAAGGCCAAGGTCCAGTAGAATACAGTCATACTCATACACTCCAATCTTTTCAGATGCTGATGCATAATCAACAGCGGTCTCCACGAGATAATGTTCCTGTTCAAGGGACTGCACTATATCCTCACGGATCTCGGGTTCATCTTCTATCACCAGGATCTTCATCTGGTAAAATTAGGTGGAGAACATGGAATGCAGCCATCAATACCGGTTAGTAATCCAGCTTACAAATGATACGTTTGAAAAGTAATTCGGAAAGATTCTAATTCAGGACCATGGCCGGATCATGAAGGCTGGCAGAAGAAACGGTGAGTTTGCCGGAGGTATTTTTTTTATAGCTGTCCTCATAAAACCGAATATAGCCATCATTGGTAAACCAGGCGGTCTGGTACAAAACAAGCAAGGGCACTGTCTCTTCCAGGCGAATCACACTGGGCTTTTGTTCCAGCAGGCAGGCCCTGGTGAGGCTGTCAACTACATCAGCCTTTTCTTTGAGGAGAAACTGTGCCAGCTCCACCGGCTTCTCCACCCGCATGCAACCATGACTGAAATAACGGCGGTTCATGGAAAACAATTCCTTTGCCGGCGTATCATGCAGGTACACTGTAAATGGGTTATAAAAATTGAATTTTATGATGCCAAGTGAATTATCACAGCCTGTGGATTGTCGGAGGGTATAAGGAAAATTACTGGCGCTGAGTGACCTCCAGTTAATATGCTTTGGATTAACCAGCTTTCCTGAATGGTCTAGCACCTGGAAATTATTGGCTTCCAGGTAGGAGGGATTTCTCTTGATAGAAGGTAACAACTCCCTGGTTGCGATTTTATGAGGCACATGCCAGTATGGATAGAGGATCACTTCATTGATATGGCTACTCAGCAGAGGTGTTGGAGTAGAGGGTTTGCCAACTACCATCTTTGAATAGAGAAACAGGCTGTCGAACCGGTAAACAAACAGGTCGGCCGAAGGAATATTTACCACTGCAAGCGAACCATGCTCCCTGAGCCCATTCATGTATCGCAGCACATTCAATAATTCCTTCAGTTCTTCATATCGCCTTCTAACCGGAACATTTAAGGCTGCCAGGGCCGTGCTGCGAAGTTTACCATCTGAAAGCAAATCCATGCTTTTCTGTGCCTGCTGCAGCGCTTTTATTAATAAAGCTTCTTCCATTGGTTGTGCAGGATCCCAATAACCCAACTGTACCAGTTTACTAACGAGGGACTTGTTGGAAAAGCCAACCTTAGAGGAAGTTATTTTCACTTCACGGAAACCTTCACTTTTCAATACTCTGCCGAATCGGTTGAGCCATGTTTTAGCCTGCTTGTACTCTGAAGTTTGCGGTTCCAGTAAAGTTAACATCAACTTTAGACTGTGAATTTTGCAAGATTCTGCCAGGTGCCAGATCGTTAGTGAAATGCCTGGCTGGGAATGAACGCCAGCGTACCGGAAGTTGGGAGCGTGAGTACCATATTGCAGCTCATAGAAAAACCAGATGGCCGCGTCAGTCAGCCTGATGTCCATGTAAATGGAATCTTGCAAAGAGAGGGACATTTTTCCTGATTGCATGCGATCAATGAGAGCAAGAAGTTCAACAGGTTTCTCCAGTCCGTAATTTTCCGCTGATCCGAGCAATGCGGTTAACTGGTTGCGAAGGCCTGCATCAGGTGCTTCCATCCAGGCAAGTTCAAATTCATAGAATGAATAAAACTGGGATACAGGTTGCTGGTCTCTCAATTCAGGAAATGGGCCAGGCAATTCTCCCATGAAAGCTTTCCTTACCTTACCTGCCGGCACCTGTGCTGAGGATCCCAAGGATAAAAATATAATTAACCAAATCAGTAAAACTTTCATAGACAGAATTTTCAAAAATCTTCATACAATTCCATTCAATTAAACAGGAATACCTACTGTTATGCACTAAACAAATTTGCCGGCCCTGTCACTAAGCTGCCGGAGTGTAAACGTCCTGATCCGGGCAGTTGTACCAACTGGTCTTTTTCCTTCAATAGCACCTGCCCATACAAATCATAATCTCTTTGAAGCCTGTTTTCCAGTTCATGTACCGTAGTGGAAGACAATATGCGTAACTCACCGGAGTTGCCTTTTTTACGGATATCACCTATCAACTGAACCGGATTGATTTCATCCTCCTCAGCCGTATTAACTTCATGTTTTTGAGGCCTGGAGAAAAATCTCAATCGCAATTGCGGGAAACATTTGGCAAAATGATCCTGCACATCGGAGATTTCCAGGTTATCATGAATAGCCAGGATCATAGAAATCATTTAAAGGAATAAAGTATTTGCATTGAAGCGAATCTTGTTTCCCTGCACAGATTCTTCACCTAAACTGTTCTGGGCTTTCAGTGTCATGTTATCTGTCTGGATCGTTTCGATCCAGATATCACCAGATTTCCTGAACACCTGTACCGGCAGACCATGTTTCTTTTGCATCGTCTGCTCAAATTCGGCAACGGTCATTAATGGATCAACAAGCATCCCTCCCTCCACCAGTGCGCCTGTAACCTCGCAAAGCAGCAGCCTTTCGCGGGCTTTTTGTTCCAGTCCTGAACCCTGTCCCTTTTCATGGGGATGATTGAAAACCTCGATTTTCAAATAAGGAAAGAAATTAGAAAATTGCTGTTTCAGCGATTTTACTTTTTTACCGGCTGATATTTGCAGTTTCATGATCTTAATTTTTGTAACACAAAATTCTACCCGCTTGCATGCCCCACCAATGATGCCCGTTATGGTAATGGATAACCGGTGTCATTGGGTGTGATGACATTTTTATTCATTAACCCTGTTATGTGATGAGCAGGTATTGAATCCCAGAAGCGAATAAAGCGGGCAGGTGCCTGCAATGCTGGTTACAATAAAAACCGCTGCAACCACAAATAAAATGATAGCGGCCAGGCCGCTGATCAAACCCAGGTAATAAAGCCATAAGATGGCTATTGCCACCAGCGTTCTGACGATCCTGTCCAGGGTGCCCATATTCTTTTTCATAACTGAATTTTTAAAAATTATTAATTGAAACTTGTTGTCCTGAATGTCCGGTTATGAATTCCATTCCCGATTTATATTTCATTTACCGGTGCGCCATGAATACAGGTATGCTATGATCCTTTATCACTTCGGAAACAAAACTCTTCCTGAATAGCTGTGACATGGAAGAACGCCCAAATGAACCACTAACCAGCAGCGCTCCTTTCTGTTGGCTGAGCCAGGTTTTGAAAAATTTTTTTGGATCGAGGTCGAGTTGCTGAATGGTGAGATTAGCAAAATGCTGTGTTACCAGTTCACGCACCAGGCTTTTGTGCGGGAAATCGGCAGGTTCATCGCTACCTGTATATACCAGCAATGCCGGCAGACCTGACCATTCAGGAAAGAGATACGCAAATTGTTTGATAGCGAAAACAGCATCACCTGATCCGTCATAAGCCAATACCAGGCTTTCAGGCAGGCAGCCATCTTCGGGCAATACTATTACCGGGCATTCCAAACCATGAATGGTTTCCTTCAGGTAATTTACCTGATCAGAACCCAGGTTCTTAAAAAACTGACTTCCATCGAGAAGCACCAGGTCTGCAAAGCGTGACTCCTTTCTCAATTCGGGAATTCCAAAACCTGTAAAATCTTTGTGAACACGGTAAGCAATCCCTGCTTTCTTGCAGCGTGATTCAAATTGTTTGATATTCGCTATCACCAGTTCTGCTTCATCAGGTTCAATCAGCGGAATGGCAATCGCCGCTCCGGAAGATTCAGAAGCAGCGGCAGCATAACTCCAAAGGTTTGCGTAATCCACCTGGGGTAAAAAAACACCGGTGGCAAGAAGTGGCTGAACTTCATTCAGCTCTGTAATAAAATGCAGGAGTGTTTCTGAATAATTGGTTCCGTCAAATACGAGAATGATCTTTTTCATAACCCTTATTTAACACAAGAGTAAATGATCAATTCATTCTGACCGATGACCGCAACCAATACAATTGCTGATGATGGTCAGCACCAGGCTGTAAGGGAATATCAATTTTTCAAAGCTTCATCTGTTACAGGTTTATGCCTGTAAACCAGTAATCTCAATGCATTCAGCACTACAACCACCGTGGAGCCTTCATGACCTATAACCGCAGGACCCATTTTAGCCACACCCGTTATTGTGAGCGGAATGAGCAGTATGACCATTCCGAGGCTGATTAATACATTCTGCTTTATGATTTGCCTTGCTTTCCGGCTCAACCCTATAGCGAAGGGAAGGTTGCCCAGTTTATCAGCCATCAATGCTATATCGGCGGTTTCCAGGGCTACATCACTGCCTGCTGCACCCATTGCAATACCGACCGTGCTTTTTGCCATTGCAGGAGCATCGTTCACGCCGTCGCCTACCATGGCAATCTTTTTTTCTGTTGCTTTAAGTTGATCAATTGCTTCCAGTTTCTGCTCCGGTAATAAATTACCAATCGCATCCGTAATTCCGATTTCGGCGGCGATGGCTTCTGCTACTTTCTGGTTGTCGCCGGTAAGCATCACCATTTTGCGAATACCTATCTCCGAAAGTGCCGAAAGTGTTGCCCTGGCGTCGGCCCTGGCTACATCCATCAGTGTAATAATACCAATAAACCGGTTGTCCTGCTCTACCAGCATGGTAGTATTCCCCTTCATTTCAAGTTGCTCCACCTGTTGCACAATGGCCCCTTCGATCTGGATATTTCTTTCCGTAAACAACTCCTTATTACCCACATAAACGATGCTGTCCTTATATTCTGCCCTGATGCCTCTCCCCAAAATGGCTTCCACATTTGATGCGGCAGGAACATCTTTACCCAGGATATTTTTAGCTCCTTTCACCATAGCTGCGGCTAATGGATGATCGCTTAACTGTTCCAC
>JAEYUA010000106.1 GCA_023433755.1 Bacteroidota bacterium
GGTGTGATGGAATATGAGGTGCATGCCGAGATCGTGCATTCTTTTCTCAGCCAGCGCTCAGACGGAGAAGCCTACGGCAGCATCATTGCCAGCGGCGACCGTGCACGGACCCTGCATTATGTAAGCAACAACCAGGAATGTAAGGATGGAGAATTATTGCTGATGGATTTCGGTGCTTCATACGGTGGCTATAATGCTGACCTTACGCGGACAATACCTGTCAATGGAAAATTTACCCGCAGGCAAAAAACTGTTTATAATGCCTGTCTGCATCTGCATGATTATGCGAAATCCATTTTAAAGCCCGGTATTTCAATAATAGATTATACTGAGAAAGTTGGAGAGGAAGCCACACAGCAATTCCTGAAAATTGGATTGCTTAAAAAGACTGATGTGAAAAACGAGGATCCGGAAAACAGGGCTTACCGCAAATATTTATACCATGGCATCTCGCATCATCTTGGGTTGGATGTGCACGACCTGGGCACACGTACCGAACCGGTAAAGGAAGGTATGCTGTTCACCGTGGAGCCGGGTATCTACATTGAAGAAGAGCAAATGGGCATCCGTATCGAGAATAATATCTGGCTCACTAAGCGGGGGCATATTGACCTGTTCAAAGGCATCCCGATCACTGTAGATGAAATTGAAGCAGCCATGAAATCCTGATGACCGATCATTCAATGAATTATTTTTAAGCATGCCGATCTTCAGAAACATTCCCAATTTTTTTACCCTGCTCAACCTCGTATTTGGGTGTATCGCTATTGTTCTGATTCTCCAGACCAACGAAACCATTGCACCCCTTGACCAGAACGGGATCCCGGTAAACCAGTTCCTTCCTGAAAATATTTACCTGGCTGTGTATTTTATTTTCGCAGCAGCAGTAGTTGATTTCCTGGATGGATTTCTCGCAAGGCTGTTCAAAGCCACCAGCAGCATGGGCGAGCAGTTGGATTCACTGAGTGATATGGTAAGTTTTGGTGTAGCCCCATCCATGATCCTTTACCAGTTGCTGCGTATGGGTTATGCAAGGGAAGAGAGCGGCCTGGATGTTTCTGTATGGGCTTTATTACCTGCTTTTATTTTTGCCTGTGCTGTAGCATGGAGACTGGCCAAATTCAATATCAGCACCAACCAGTCATATGGTTTCAGAGGTGTACCCTCCCCGGCCGGCGGATTGCTCATCGCCTCCTTTCCATTGATCATCTGGTATGAATACTTTGGCCTGCAGGCGTTGTTCTCCAATCCATGGTTCCTGTATGGAGTGATTCTTCTTGTCAGTTTCCTGATGGTGAGTAATATACCTTTCATGGCAATGAAATTCAGGGATTACAGTTTCAGGAACAATATGATGAAATACCTGTTTCTTATCTTGGCTATCATCTGTATCATCCTGCTGGAATGGTTTGCGGTTCCGGTAATTTTTGTTTTGTATATTATTTTTTCAGCCCTGAACAAAGAAAAAGATCAACAAGTAAAAGAAACAGTGGATATCACCGTTTAGCAGCATCATTTAACACGTCAAACATTTACTTAGGTTTGCGAAAATTTATTCAACATGAAGTTTAACGTCCAGGTGAAAGTAATGCCCCTGAAAGAATTGCTGGACCCGCAGGGTAAGGCCGTAATCTCCGGCCTGGGCAATCTTGGTTTCAGGAATGTGGAAGATGTAAGAGTTGGAAAAAATATCAGCCTGCAGATTGAGGCGGCAGATGAAACAGAAGCACGAAAGATTGCAGAAGAAGCCAGCAAAAAACTCCTGGCCAACCCGGTGATGGAGTATTTTGAGATTACGGTAAATTAGTCGTGATTCGTGAGGCGTGAGGCGTGAATGCTGCGCTGTCCGTGTGCGCTGACCGCGTGCGCTGACATTGTCAGCCGAAGCTTTAGCGAAGGCTGAAGCTTTAGCGGAGGCGCAAGCTTTAGCGACGGGGGGGGGTAAATCCTGAGACTCAGCTCCGACTTTTGACTTTTGACTTCAAACTTTCGATCTTTTCCTTACTCACCATGTTATACCTAGTTCCCACCCCCATCGGCAATCTCAAAGACATAACACTTCGTGCATTGGAAATATTGGGTGATGTGGATGTAATCCTCGCAGAAGATACCAGGACTTCAGCCAAACTTTTAAATCATTTCAAGATCCAGAAGCCGCTTTCTCCTTATCATCAGCATAACGAACATAAGATTCTTCAGCACCTGGTTGACCAGTTGCTGGAAGGAAAGACTATGGCTTTGATTACGGATGCAGGCACGCCCGGGATTTCCGACCCGGCATTTCTTCTCGTAAGAGAATGTATCAAAAACCAGGTTAAAGTGGAGACCCTGCCAGGTGCAACCGCTTTTGTGCCGGCGCTGGTTAACAGTGGTCTTACAACCAACCGTTTTGTGTTTGAAGGATTTCCACCTTTGAAAAAAGGCAGGCATACCCTTTTTACAAAACTGGCCGAGGAAGAGCGCACCATCATCTTTTATGAATCCCCATTAAGGCTTGTGAAAACGCTTGAAGACCTGATCGGGTATTTTGGCGCTGACCGCCAGTGCAGCGTTAGTCGTGAACTCACCAAAATGTTTGAAGAAACAGCAAGAGGCAGCCTGCAGGAGGTGCACGACTATTTCAAACAAAAAACTGTTAAAGGTGAGATCGTCATCGTATTGCAGGGAAAAGCATAAGAGCTTTGTATTTTCGCGCATCAAATTTGATGGGCTTAATTAAACAATACACCGAATGATAAGAATTGCCGGACTGGCCCTGGTCATGATCTTTTTTTCACTGCTGGCAGATGCGCAGGTGCGCAGGATCCCGGCAGAAGTGACCACTGCGTTCTCCAGGCAGTATCCTCAGGCAATTGAGGTTGAATATAAAGACCAGTTAAAAGGTGTAACGGTCTACTTCCTCCAGGACAGTATCAAAATGATAGCCAGGTACAGCAATGACGGTACCTGGAAGGAATCGGAGAAGGCAACCAGTTATGAAGAAATACCGTCTGAAATACATGAAGGTTTCAAAAAAAGCAAATACGCTGACGGTGAATGGAAGGTCACTGAAGCAGCCATCATATTCTTACCGGGTAACACGGAACGTTACCGTGTAAAAATTGAAAAGAACGAACTGCAGAAAAAAAATCTTTTTTTTGAAAAGAATGGCAGGCTGGTAAAGGAAAGCCTGACACTCTGATCTAATTCGCTCATTATTATTCCCCGCACATGAAAAAATTTTTTCTTTCATCCCTTGTGTTATTCATTGTATTTACCGCCACTGCCCAACCCGACCGCTGGCAGCAGCATGCGAAGTACACCATGGTGGTTGACATGGATGTGGCCACCAACAAACTCTCCGGGAAACAAACGATCGTTTACAGCAACAATTCACCTGATACCCTGCACCGTATCTTCTACCATCTTTACTGGAATGCCTTCCAGCCAAACAGCATGATGGATGTAAGAAGCAGGAGGCAGGGTGGCATCTCCGCCGTGCGTGACCAGTATGGCAATGAACTGCCTGACTGGGATGGGCGTGTGGAAGACCGAATTCTTCACCTTAAAGAAAATGAGATCGGATACCAGAAAGTCACCCATGTAAAACTGAATGGAAGAAACCAGGAAATGAAAATGCACGAGACCATCCTGGAAGTGGTGCTGGACCGGCCCATTCTTCCCCGCAGCAAGGTGAACCTGGAACTGGAGTGGACTTCGCAGGTGCCTTTGCAGGTACGCAGGAGCGGAAGGGATAACCCGGCTACGGGTATCCGTTATACCATGACCCAATGGTATCCAAAACTGTCGGAATACGATGTGGAAGGCTGGCATCCCAATCCTTATGTTGCCCGTGAATTTTATGGTGTATGGGGAGATTTTGATGTGAAGATCAATATCAATAAAAAATACGCTTTGGGTGGAAGCGGTGTATTGCAAAATCCGAACACTGTAGGTTTTGGCTATGAGGATAAAGGCAGAAAAGTTCCGGCTGTTAGCGGAGAAAAACTGCAATGGCATTTTATAGCTACCAATGTTCATGATTTTGCATGGGCTGCAGACCCGGACTATAAGCATATTATCAAAAAAGTTCCGGGTGGTCCAGAATTTCATGTACTCTATAATGCCACTCCCACACGTGAGGCTTATGAAGAATTATCACCATCATCCCAGACATTGTACGGCAACAGCTTTGAAGCTTATGCCAAAAGATGGGATGCCAACTGGGAAGCACTGGCCGATGCCGCTGTATTATTCTATCCATTTGTAAAGGAAAAATTCGGAGAATATCCCTATGCCCAGTATTCATTCATACAGGGTGGCGATGGTGCCATGGAGTATCCTAATTGTACCATGCTGAAATCATTTGGACTGGGATCGGCTATACACGAATTCATGCATAGCTGGTACCAGGGTATGATGGGCACCAATGAATCGCTTCATGCCTGGATGGATGAAGGATTTACAGAGTGGTCAACCAACCTGGTTGAAGAATATTACAGGCAGAAATTCAGCCTGGCAACCATCGCTCATGATCCCGCTGCCGTGCGCAGGTCGGATTCCCTTGCGCTGGTGCCGCCTGCCTATCACCAGTCCAACTACAATGGCTATCTCAGGCTGGCAAGAAGCGGTAGAGAAGAGCCATTAACCATTCATGCAGATCACGCCAATACCAATTATGGCCACCAGACCGGTGTTTATTCCAAAGGAGCTGTGTTCGTAGAACAATTAGGATACATTGTTGGCGCTGATGTACGCGACAGGATCATTAAGGAATATTACAGGCAATGGCGCTTCAAACATCCCAACCCGAATGATTTTATTCGCATAGCCGAGAACGTTAGCAATATGAAACTTGATTGGTACAAGATGTACTGGATCAATACCACGCGAACCATCGATTATAAGATTGACAGTTTGTGGGATGTGAACGGGCAGGCAAAAGTGAGGCTGAGAAACATTGGGCTGATCCCCATGCCTATTGATGTAAAATTCACCTTTCGTGATGGAAGCACTGAGTGGCATTATATTCCGCTTAACCTGATGTATGGCTCCAAGCCTGCCGAAGCAGGACAGGACAACCGGAAAGTATACGAGGAGTGGAGATGGACACATCCCACTTACGAGGTCATATCGTCCCGCAAGCTGACCGACATCATCAACGTGGAAATAGATCCTTCGCACCGGATGGCTGATATTGACAGGAGAAATAACAAGATCGAATTGAAGTGGCCTAATTGAGCGGCGATATTAGCTGCGAGATATTAGCTGCGAGCTGCGAGAGGAGTCGTTTACGGGCGAAAAGATTTTTAGTATTCAGGAATAGATTGCCATTTGGTGCATGTTATAGCATCTTGGCTAAAAATTCAATACTATTGATACGATAACAGGATGCTGTCCAAAATTGGTACAGTGTCTCGTAGCTCGTAGCTCATAGCTCGCAGCTCGCAGCTACCTCACTACATACAAAAGATATTTCTCTTCAAAATAAGGTTCGTTAAACAGGCTCTTTATCTCTACCATTTTCGGCCTTGCCCTGCTTTCGGAAATTTCTTTGGCAAGGTCGCCGCCTTTCAGGCAGATCAGTCCTGACTTATAAAGAATGCCATTGGCCTCGAACTGTGTATTCTTGAGCAGTGGTGTACTCCATTTTAAAAGATCAGAGAGGGGAGCAACCGCGCGGCTTACAGCAAAATCAAATTTCCGGTTGCGGATCTCTTCCGCCCTGGAATGCTGCGTGGTAACATTTTCCAGTGAAAGCGCATCTTTAACTGCTTCAACGATCTTGAGTTTTTTATTGATGCTGTCTACCAGGTGAAATTTCACCTGCGGAAAAAATATGGCCAGCGGTATCCCGGGAAAACCACCCCCCGTACCGATATCAAGGATCTCCATGCCAGGGGGAAAATCAAGTACCGCTGCTATGCTGAGTGAATGAAGGATATGCTTCTCATAAAGGCTGTCGATATCTTTTCTCGAAATCACATTGATCCTGGCATTCCATTCCCGGTACAAGGCATCCAGCGCGGCGAATTGCTCCTTTTGCCGGGGAGTGAAATCATCAAAATACTTCAGCAGTATATCCATGCGGCAAATATAAACAGGGGTGTATCAAATATTCTAGCAGGGGGCTACTCAGTTCCAGGTCTTCTTTGGTTTTTTCCAGAGGGAAGAGGCGAAGATGATGTAATAAAAAAACATCCAGATATCCCAGAGTAGGTATGCCGGGAACAGGTCATGCTCATTCAGCCTTTTCATTGCCTTATTCCAGATGATACCCTGCACGATTGTTCTTACTGCAAAAGGAATCAATGCGAAACGCCAGTCAAAGAAAATGAGAGAGAGAACGAATAAAGGATAAAAAAGAAAAAAGCTGAAAGTGTAAAGGCCCAGTAAAAACTGGTGGGAAGCCTTGTAAAATTTACCCGTGGTATAATGA
>JAEYUA010000176.1 GCA_023433755.1 Bacteroidota bacterium
GGGCTAACGTAAGTAACATAATATCCCTTATCGTAACTCCGCTTACTATTCATTACAGAACAATGAGCGTGATGGCTCGCAAGTAATTAAAACGATTTTGCGAAGCAGTTAGCCAAGAGCTTTTTAACGGCTTGCAAAATCGTTTTAATTCCTTGCTCGCACGCTACGCCGATAAGGGCATTTTATGTTAAACAGGCGCACCGCACTATCCTCTGCTCTTTTGTATTTTTTTGCTGGGCTTCTTTGGAGGTCGTTATTGTGAGGGTCGTTTAGAGGTATATTAGAGGGGTTGGCTGGAAGGCAGAATGTTATCATTGAAATGAAAAAACCTCCTGTTTAGGGAGGCTTCTAATTATCTTTGTTGAGCACTTTGATGTGTTGCATCTACGTATGCGCCATCTTTCCAATTCTTATTATCTTCTAGCCATTTGCCTAATGGCGTGAGAAACCCAAATCTTAAAGCTACGGCAACGGCCTGCTCTAAGCATATTTGCCCTGGCTCAATCTCTCTAACCATTACACTTCGTCTGTAAATGGCAGACTGGCCTATTTGAACAAAAGTTGTAGTAGATCCAACTTTTATAATCCCATCATTTGCGAGCTTACCACTCTGATTTACATGATTTTCTATAAATCCTATATCAACTGTTGGGTAAAACGAATCGGGCATTATGCAATTGCTAGATGGGGATTTACGTAATTTTCTCCGGTTTCTAGGATTCTTTCTAAAACCGCATCTGGGTCATCAATATTATAACCTAAAACAGGCTCTCCACTTTCATTATCTGAATGTACCCAGTTTAAAGCCTCAAGTTCCTTTTCAATACCTTGCCCAAATCTTTCTGAAATTATACAAAATGAAATTATGGCTTCTTCTATAGCCTTCTCGGCATCGTTATCATCTTTCGCAATGGTTTTAATACCAAGCACGGGCAGTTCAACAATTAAATTGCCGTGCTCGGAAATTTTATTCCAAATCGGCATTTGAACCGAAATAGAACTCAATTTTCCACCCTCACGGGTAATTTTAATATTGGCCTCTTGTACTCTCATTTTGAATTGAAGGGTTTAATAAAAGAACAAAATGTTCTAGTATTAGAACAAATCTATACAAAAATCACACTAAATAACACTTTATGGCGCTTTTGTAACACACTTTAGCTAAGCGTTTAGTTAAAGCAATAAGTAGCTATTTAGTGTTATCCAATATAAAATTACACCTTTATAGTGACTTATGCTATAAGTGGGTTATAATTTAGATAAAACATCTATTTTTGCCTATCTTAGTGACCGAAATAATCTTTGATTATATTCGTTCTATAAATGAAAAAGCCCCGAAGTGCTGTAAACACTCAGGGCTCCTTTCAGGATAGCTAAAAGAGTAAGCGGATCAGATCAATAACACTCTTAATAGCAGAAACGATACTCCCTGCAACTTTGCAGGGTTTTTCTATTCTGTCCCAAATGTCCCTTTTGGGAGGAATAGAGGATGGTGAATTCATAGATATACTACTCCAAGGGTTTAACGCGTTCCACCAAACGCACTCTTCGTAGCTTTTTTGGGAACCATCCGATCCCTCATGTTTTCTTTTCTCACATATATGCATATCCGAAAACAACAGATATGCTGGGTTTGTCTGAAGTGATCAAATATAAATTATTTAGCAAACATTTGCTAATACAATTAGGCCCACATTCTGTGGGTTTCTTTCAATAAATTAAACTAGGAAAACCGATAATTTTGCAGCCCTTTTCAAAGTATGGAGACTAGCCCTCACGGGCTTTATTCGCTTTGCCCTCAAACGGGCGGCAGCGATTTTTGCTATTATTAAAAAATTACAACAAGGCAGGCCACACACAGCCCCAACCTGATTAGCATAATATAGTCTTATAGTAACTACGCTTACGTTTCATCGAATAGAGTGTTCGTGATGGCTCGCATTGACCGGAACACGTAAGTCTTGGTTTTGTGCCCATTACCTCCCGTAGACATCCAGTCTTCCTTTCCTCCCGTAATTAAATACATAAGATTCCCTATCTTTCTATTGCCTAACCCATGATTTATGATCTACGTTTTATTTGATGACCAGTTGAGCCTGACCGACCTGGAAAAAAAAGAACAAGCCAATGGTACACGGGAAAGATTAAAACCGGTGCAGGAGGCTTTTCCCGGCGCGGATTTAACTGCTATCTGGGACAAGGACGGAATCCTCCATCTCCAGTCTTCCAATCTAGAAGTAATGGAATATGCAAAGCAGCATATCTACAGCAACCGCATGCAGGACCTTTTTTTATAATGCTGCAAGCCTGGCCTTGTAATATTCCTGGCGTTCGCTGTCTTTTTTATACTGGTAATAATTGATGACCTGGTTCAGTACCTGGCGGCACTGCTCCCTGTTGGATGGATCCATGCCTTCCCGGGAATAGAGAGAATAAGTCTTCAGGGAAATTTTCAACAACTCTTCATACTTCTGGGCCAGTTTTACCTGGAGGTTCTTTTTTTTCTGTTGTGCCGCTACGGTTTCATCTTCAATTTCATTAATGGCATCTTCCACATCATACAACTGGTTGAGCACATGCTGCGACAGGATATAATGCACCCTGGCGTGGTTGCTGTCCTGTTTCACCAGCCTATTGAGCAATTGTCCCAGCTTCTCCTGGCGCGGCTGGTAATCCGCCGGCTTCTGCCGGTCGTACACGTAATTGAAAAGTTCAGTTGCGTAGTTCAATCCCAGCATAAAACTACCCGGGTATTTCTGCACCATGTATTCAAACCTGGCCAACCTTTCTTTTTGCTCTCTCGGATTGCCCAGTTCAAGTTTGATCCAGTAATCTTCATCCTGGAAAACCTGGCGACCGGTATTAAGGTAGCGCGCAGCCTTAACCGCGTCCTGTCTGCCATGGAAATACTGGTACAGTAAAGTGTAAACCGCTTTGTACTCCTCTCCTGTCATTTTCCAACCTGCCAATCTTTCGAAATAAGAAATGGCTTCTTCTTCCCTGCCTGATAGATAGGCCGAAAAAGCTGTCAGGCTGATCAACTGGGTATCGGTGGCGGGGAGAAATTTTCCATTGAAGGAAAACTGTTTTTTTACTATATAGTTTTCCGTTTCCAGCGCTGCCCTGAAATAACCATAAGCCAGGGAGTATTCCTGCCTCTCATAGAATTCGAGTCCCCGGTTGAGACCCAGGTCGAAAAGATGGAACAGGCCCACATTATTATCGGGCTTCATCAGCGCATTGGATGGATCAAGCTCCTGGTATTTTTTGTAACTGCTCAGGGATTCCAATAATAATTCTGTGCGAAGGGAATCCTGCCTCCTAACCGATTCAGCACAGGCCAGTCCCCTGTAATACCAGAGTGCCGGCACCTGCCGGTGCACATTCAGTTGCAGCAGGCTGTCAGCCAGGTAGCGGGCTGATTCATGATCATTGGCGGCAATAAGCTTTTGCACAGCCTGTACGGGTTGTGCAAAAGCATTCAGTGAGATCAATACACTAAAGAGTAAGATTAGTTTTGGCTGGTTCATGAAAGAAAAAAAAGCAGTTATTTCAACTGCTTTAATTTATCCTGGTAGAATGTTACTTTATCGTTCTGCTTTTTACGCGTGTAGTAATCAATCATCTGGTTGATTACCCTGCGGTAGTTGGCTTTATCCTGGGCTTTCAGCGTGGCTTCATCCTTCACAAAATTATCATAGGCCTGCTGCGTATAAGTGTACATGTTCTCGTAATGCTGATCCATGCGTGCATTCAGCTCTTTCTTTTTTGCTACATCCGCTGCAGTTGTACCCCTAATATTCCTTACACTGTCTTCCACATCATAAATCCTGTTCACGTAGAACTGCGACATGATATAAGTAGCATGGTGGGATCCTGGATTCAGCGCAATGGCTCTTTCAAGTGCTGCCTTCGTGGTTTCCTGGGATTCCACATAGTTGGCAGGTTTGGGATCACTAAAGAAAGTATAGTTGTACAATTCAACACCATGGTTGAGTGCGGCCACAAAATTATTAGGGTATTTTTTTACCAGTGTTTCATAACTGGCCAGCTTTTTTTCACGGATAGGACTCATGGCACCCATCTCGTAATCCACCCAAAGATCTTCATACGCAGGGAACGCGGTTTCATTGATCTGCAGGTAACGCAAGGCTTCAGCCGTATCTTTTGTGTTTTCCAGGTGGTAATTGATCATATACCTGTAAGCATCCAGGTAAGTGGTATCAAAAATATTGTTGGTAATCAGTTTGTCGTAATACTTCACGGCAATTTCAGGCTTCTGTGCATTCTGGGCGGCAAAACCTGCATAGATGTTGGCCGTGGTATCAAACTTCACATCAGTCAGTTTGTTATTGGAAAGCAGTTCGAAAGAGGCGATAGCTCCATCAAAAGCAGTGACTGCATCCAGGTATTTTTTCTCCTGGAAATTTTTAACACCTGACCGGAAATAATCAGAATAGATGGCGAAGGCTGTTTTGTGTCCTTCGAAAGTGGAACGCAACATGCGTTTGGATTCTTCCTTGGCCTGCTCCAGTTCAAAGTATTTTTTCATTGCCTCAAGTGCCACCGGGAGTTCCGCGGGGTTTTCGAGTGACATGTTATAATGGATCACGGCTTTGAAAAAATGAGCATCGGCATTGTTCTGGTGCTTGGGGTCAGCAAGTACCTTGTCCAGTTTTTCCTTGGCCTCTCCGAATTTCTTTTTTTCGATCTTCTCCTGGATGTCATCCAGTTTTTGTGCAAAAACGCCGGAAAAAGAAGCGGCAAGCAATAAGGATAATAAGAGTTTTCGCATTGTTCTTTGTTTTTATAAAATTATGATAGTTGAACCGGGTTCTCTCCCTCAGATGGATTTTCAGGTGAATTGGTTGTTTCGCTTCCTTCTACAATTTCTGTTTCGGAGATCTCTTCGATCTTCGCCACATCCATACTGGTGATGGCTGCGATCTCATCGCCCTCGTCAATCCTGATCAGTTTTACCCCCTGGGTAGCCCTGCCCTGCTCACTGATATCCGACACTTTCATCCTGATAGTCACACCGCTTTTATTGGTGATCATCAGGTCTTCTGTCTGGGCCACGCCCAACAAACCAACAAGCCTGCCAGTTTTTTCGGTTACACTGATGGTTTTAACACCTTTTCCTCCCCTGTTGGTGATCCGGTATTCATCCAGTGGCGTTCTTTTACCATAACCTTTTTCACTCACCACCAGCACGGTCACCGCATCATCGGGCCTGCCGGTGATCAGTCCCACCACTTCATCATTCGCGTCATCCACTTCAATGCCCGCTACGCCAATTGCACCGCGACCGGTAGGCCTCACCTTGGATTCAGGGAAACGGATGGCACGGCCAGAGGCCACCGCCATCATAATTTCGCAACTGCCGTCTGTCAACCTTGCTTCCAGTAACTGGTCGCCTTCCACGATAGTGATTGCGTTCACGCCGGTCTGCCTGGGACGGCTGAAATCGGCCAGCGCAGTTTTCTTGATAATACCCTGCTTGGTACAGAGAACGATATAATGAGAATTAACAAAATCCACATCCTGCAGGTCAGCGATGTCAATGATCGCTCTTACTTTATCATCAGGTGAGATCTGCAATAAATTCTGGATCGCACGGCCCTTGCTGTTCTTCTCTCCTTCCGGTATCTGGTAAACATTCAGCCAGTAACACCTGCCTTTTTCTGTAAAGAAAAGCATGGTATGATGGGTAGAGGCCACGAAAAGGTGTTCGATATAATCCTCTTCGCGGGTACGTCCGCCTACTGCACCGCGGCCACCACGCTTCTGCGCACGGAATTCCGTTGCGGAAGTCCGTTTGATATATCCGAGGTGTGAGATGGTGATCACCACATCCTCTTCCTTGATCAGGTCTTTGATGCTGACCTCATTATCGAGGTAAGTGATCTCGGTTTTGCGGGCATCACCGAATTTATCCTTGATTTCCTGCAATTCATTTTTGATGATGTCATAGCGCATGCCTTCATTGGCAAGGGTCTCTTTCAGGTGCGCAATCAGTTTCATTAGTTCATCATACTCCAACTTGATCTTATCCCTTTCCATCCCGGTAAGGCGCTGGAGGCGTAATTCAAGAATGGCTTTGGCCTGGATCTCGTCGAGGCCCCATCCTGCATTTACCAGGTTTTCCTTTGCAATTTCCGGTGTAGCAGAGGCCCGGATCAGGGCGATCACTTCGTCCAAATGATCCAGGGCAATGAGATAACCCTGTAGTATATGCGCTCTTTTCTCCGCTTCTCTCAATTCAAATTGTGTACGGCGCACCACCACTTCGTGACGGAACTCAACAAATTCAG
>JAEYUA010000219.1 GCA_023433755.1 Bacteroidota bacterium
CTGCGCTTTCTTTACCATCACAGCGGTATAGAACAGCGGTTTTCCATAATCCCGGATTACAGCAGGCCGGTAAATGAATGGAAATTTTACCCGCAATCAGAAAACCTGGAGCCCTTTCCCACACTGGAGCAAAGAATGGCGCTCTTCAACAAATACGCACCGCTTTTGTCGGTGGATGCCATCCGTGACTGCCTGGGGCATCACCATGATCCTGCAAGGATCACGCATCTCATCACGGTGAGCTGCACAGGAATGAGTGCACCGGGACTGGACCTGCAGGTTACAGAACTGATGGAATTTTCAAAAAACATTTCGAGGACCTCCGTCAATTTTATGGGGTGTTATGCGGCCATCCATGCGTTTAAAATGGCGGATGCCATTTGCAGGTCAGAACCGGGTGCAAGGGTACTGCTGGTGTGCACTGAATTATGCACCCTGCATTTCCAGCGTTCAGCCACAACAGATAATATCACCTCATCACTTTTATTTGGTGATGGAGCAGCAGCAGCTCTTGTAGTGGGCGATGATAGCAAGGAAGAGGGATTATGCATAGATGGATTCTATAGCGAGATCATTCCAAAGGGTAAAAGAGACATGGCCTGGGAACTTTCCTCAACCGGATTTTTGATGACACTGAGTGGTTATATACCCGAACTAATTGAAGCGGATTTTGAACAGATCGTTGGCAGGGCGCTGGCAAAGAATAACAGCAGCAAGGAAGAGGTCAGCCATTGGTGTATTCATCCCGGGGGAAAAAAGATCCTGGAATACATTCACAGGTCACTCAATTTTACCAATGGGCAACTCGATACATCCGCCGCCGTGCTGAAAAGAGTGGGCAACCTTTCCTCCGCCACCATTTTATTTGTGCTGAAGGAAATGATGAAGCAGAAAAAACAGGTGAAAAAATTATTTGGTGCCGCTTTTGGCCCCGGCCTTACTGTTGAAACCTTTACCGCGCATTACTGATGCCTTCATTCAAACACCGCTCCGCTGATAAAGAACTGCTGGACAGGGATGATATTCCTTTCGGGGATATCAAAAAAAACATGCAGGAACTCGATACCATCAACAGCCTGCTTGGTGGACATGCCATCACACTGCATGGATTTAAAAAATTACTCCGGGATCATTCTTCCCCTGAAGAAAAAATCAAACTGGTGGAGATCGGGTGTGGTGGAGGCGACAACCTGAGAGTGATACGGAAATATGCTTTGCGCTGCGGGCAACAGGTTGAACTGACAGGAATAGATATCAACCCTGAGTGCATTGCCTATGCCAGGTCAGCAGAAGAGAATACTGGTATTGAATTCATCTGTTCCGACTATGCGGTGCGTTTTTCTGAAAAGCCTGATATCATTTTTTCCTCTCTTTTCTGCCATCATTTTTCCCATACTCAACTGGTAGCCCAGTTGAAATGGATGAAGGAAAACAGCCTTCATGGTTTTTTTATCAATGACCTGCACCGCCATCCCCTTGCCTATTATTCCATTCAATTATTAACCCGGCTTTTTTCTAAAAGTTACCTTGTGAAAAACGATGCGCCTATTTCTGTGCTCAGGGGATTCAGCCGCCGGGAATTAAAAAACCTGTTGAAGGAAGCGGGACTTGAAAGAGCGGAAATTGAATGGAAATGGGCCTTCCGCTGGCTGGTAAATTACAGGGCATCATGAACAAAGCATCCAGATATGATGTTGCCATTATTGGCGGTGGGCTTGCAGGTCTTTCAGCCGCGATACTTCTTGCACGCCTGGACTACCGAGTCATTTTATTCGAAAAAGAAAGCTACCCCTATCATAAGGTCTGTGGTGAATACATCAGCATGGAAAGCTGGGATTTTCTCAAGAGGCTTGGAGTGCCGCTAGATGAAATGAAGTTGCCCATCATCAGGAACCTTGAGCTAACCGCCCCCAATGGAAGGGTTTTCAAAACCACTTTACCATTGGGTGGTTTTGGCATCAGCCGTTATACACTCGATCAACAACTGGCGCGGTTGGCCGAGGACTCCGGTGCTACCCTGGTGCAGAATACCAGGGTGGATGGAGTTTCATTCAATAATGAATTTGAGATCACTGCGGGAAACCAGGCATTCAATGCTGCTGTTTGTCTTGGTGCATTTGGAAAAAGGAGCAACCTCGATGTAAAATGGTCACGCGAGTTTCTGCAGGCATACGACCGCAAGCTTGATAATTTTGTTGCGCTTAAATACCATATCTCCGCCACCTGGCCTGCTGATACCATCGGTTTGCACAATTTTAAAAATGGGTATTGCGGTATCTCTAAAATTGAAAATGGTCTTTATTGTCTTTGTTATCTCACCAGGTCATCTGAACTGAAAAAATGGGGCAACCAGGTGAAGCTGCTCGAAGAAAAAAGCCTGGCGAATAATCCTCACCTCAAAAAAATTTTCAGTGAAGCTATTGTTGAAAAAGAATTTCCCATTACGATCTCACAGGTAAGCTTCAACAAAAAAACACAGGTGGAAAACCACATCCTGATGCTGGGTGATGCTGCCGGCATGATCGCTCCACTCTGCGGCAACGGGATGAGCATTGCCATGCATACCGGCAAGATTGCGACCGAACTGTCTGCAGCTTTTTTGAAAGGGAAAATAAGCCGGGAGCAAATGGAGTGGAATTATACCAAACAATGGGAG
>JAEYUA010000223.1 GCA_023433755.1 Bacteroidota bacterium
GCTTTCCGGTTTGCGGGAAGCCACTTCTTCTTCATTGATGACAGCCTTTCCCTCTTCCAGGTATTCCTTTAAAAATTCACGGATGGCGGGAATTACATCTGACCAGTCCGTATCAGGGGTTTTGGTAAGGGTCACAAAATTGGAGGCAATGAAAACGGATTTGATGAAAGGGAAACCAAACAATTCCACAGCAAGCGGAGAGGGTTTGGCAGTTTCAACATCCGGGAAATCAATGCTTTTACCGGGATAAAGAAGTTTATTGGCTACAAACTTCATCGTCTCCGGGTTGGGAGTCATTTCAGTGTATATGCTGATAATTGGGTTGCCTGTCTTGATCATGCAGCAAAATTAAGTATTAGCCGGCTCAATAGCTGAAAGGCCGGAAAAACATGCCGTTAAAAAATTTAGGCCTAATTGAGTAAAACAGGGCCTATTATGTAGGCGCAGCAAAATTTTTTTTAGGGCGGAGTCAGCAATTACACTTAAATATGGTGTTTTTACGCATAAAAACTAAAAATATGTAAGTAGAAGCCCTTAAGACCCCTAGTATTTTTCGCAGACAAAATTATCTTTGATGCTCCAATCCAAGGAAAAGCACTAAACCGTACTATTATGAAATTGATTTACAACCGCCTTCACAGGCAGATCCTTGCCGGATTGGGTCTACTCATTTCACCATTCCTTGTCCAGGCCCAGGCCATTTCCGGGGTCATCACTGATTATAATGGATTCTGGAAAACTTCTTCTTCTTCTCTCAATACCATTAAACCGGATAACAGCCATAATCTTTTGGCCTTTACCTATAACGGAAAACAATATTCCACGGGTGTCAATGACGCGCTTCTTAGCAGCCGTGGCGAAACTTATATTCCCAGTGATTTCTGGGCGCTACCTGTAGCACAGATCACGGGAACCATCAACAACAATACAAAAGCTGGTTTCGGTGCTTTGTATGATGGGGTTTATAATGGTCCGGGTGTACAGCCCCCCGCCTATGGCGTATCAATGTATCTCACTGATGGCATCAAAGGATTAAACATCGGTACCTGTATTGCCAATCTTCCCTCAGGCAACATGAATTTTTCCATTTCAAATATCCAGGCCTCAAGCATAGGTGATGGGATTCCTGATATCGTGGTCACCCAGATCGCTGATCCTTCCGGATCTTCGGACCGTTATGAATTCACAGATGAAAATGGTGTGAGGATCGGCAATTTCAAGGATATCGTGTTCACCCATATACCACCTATTGCCAACTGGACCGCTGATTTTTATGAGGCTAAAGTAAATCCCCTACAGCTTACAAACGGTTATACCCAAACAGACAGGCCCATGAGGTTGTGGTCGGCTGACCTGTCTGAATTTGGTTTAACTGCAGCGAACATTCACCTCGTGAGAAATTTCAAGATCAACCTTTCCGGTCAAAGTGATGTGGCTTTCGTGGCGTATAACAATACCAGTGTTACATTCAGGAATGCTCTTCCAGTTCAATACAGTCTGTTCAAGGGCCAGGTGATCAATAGCCAGGTGAAACTGATCTGGCAGACAGTCTCCGAACAGGATGCTGATAAGTTTATCATTGAAAGAAGCACTGATGGTACAAATTTCAAAGAGATTGGTGTGGTAAAGGCTAAGAACAAAGCTATCACGGTAAACGATTATTCTTTTACTGATCTGAGTCCCGCTGCCGGCAAAAATTATTACAGGCTGAAGCAGGTTGATCTTGATGGCAGCTACAATAATAAAAGCACGGTGGTTAGTATCACTGCAGGCAAAGAATTTAAGAACCTGCAGGTATTTCCCAATCCTGCAAAAGGAAATGTTTTTGTAGACCACCTGCAAGCAGGCGAAAGAGATATCATCTCCATTTACAATGCGGCTGGTAATTTGGTTAAGCAGGTGCAATCAGCAAAGGGCACGGTGCAAACGAGAGTTGATATTAGCACCCTGAAAGCTGGCGCTTATTATTTAGTATACCAGGAGGAAGAAAAAAAGGCCAGTGTGAGTTTTGTGGTGCAGTAGTTGGAACCTTGATTTATTGGATTTTGGGATTAGGAAGAAATAATGGAATCTTTTAGGCTGTGTAGTTACAGATGAATTTACTTCCCGTCTTCCTGTCTTCCCGTCCTTTTTTTATTTATTAAAAGGTATAGCCGGGAAGGCGAGAAGACGGTAAGTAACCTCTAAAATTCAAACAAGCTACCGACTTCCGACTTTTGACTTCTGACTTTTGACTTTTGAATTCTGCCTTCTCCTACCCCTTCACGATCATCAGCTTCGCATAATTCAGCATGATCTTTTTTTCACCATTTTTATCAAAGCTGATTGTGGCAACAGGGTTGTGTGCCGAGCCTTCCATTTTCACAATTTCTCCAAAACCAAATTTCTGGTGCTCCACCCGCATCCCTGCTTCCAGTTTGGTGATGTCACTCGGAATGAATTCCGCGGAAGGAACATGCGCCACTTCTTTTGGTTTGGTATTCCCGGTGATGAGTGTAGAAACAAAACTTTTTTCTTTTGGTGGCGTATGGCCCCCGCTGTTACCAAAACCTCTTTGCATTCTTTCGAAGGCACTACCCATTAAGCCGGAATTGGTCTGGTTCTTTACGCCGCCACCAGCAAAACTTTTATCGATATAGGCCTGGGGAATTTCTTCAATGAAGCGGCTTTGATCGCTTTGAATAAGCGAACCGAATTTATAGCGGGTATTCGCATAACTCAGGTACAGCTTTTTCTTGGCTCTTGTGATAGCGACATAGAATAACCTTCGCTCTTCTTCCAGTTCTTCCCTGGTATTAATGCTCATGGCATTGGGAAATAAACCTTCTTCAAGTCCGCCAACAAAAACCACCGGGAATTCCAGTCCCTTGGCGGCATGTATGGTCATAAGTTTTACCGTGTCGGCATGCGGATCTTTTTCATCAGCATCGGTCAGCAGTGTGATCTGCTGCAGGTAAGCGCCGAGGCTTTTATCTCCCACCTCACCGCTTTCTTCACTCATGGGTGTTTCGGTGAATTCTTTGATGGAGTTCAGCAATTCCTGTACGTTCTCATAACGCTGAACACCTTCGGTGCTTTTATCATTAAAAAGTTCTTTGACGAAATTGGTTTGTTTACCTACATGGAATGCCACATCATAAGCATTCTTTGTCTGCAGCATGCTATGAAAACTTTTGATCATCAGCACAAATTCTTCAATGGCCTGGAGGGTGCCGGCTTTGAAGCCAAACATAGGCGCGCTTTCCAGCACCTGCCACATGCTGATATTATGTTCATTGGCCGAAAGGATGGCACGGTCAACGGAGGTCTTGCCAATACCACGAACAGGATAGTTGATGATGCGCTTCAAAGCTTCCTCATCGCGCGGGTTCACAATCACGCGGAGGTAGGCCACGTAATCCTTGATCTCTTTTCGCTGGTAGAATGAAATGCCGCCATAGATGGTGTAAGGAATGTTCATGCGGCGCAGACTTTCCTCGAAGGAACGGCTCTGTGCGTTGGTGCGGTAGAGGATGGCAAAATCCTTATTCGCGTAATGATTGCGCAGGCGTTGCTCCTGGATCTGGTCGGCAACAAATTTTCCCTCGTCATTATCGGTCATGGTGCGCACGAGGCGGATCTTTTCTCCTTCAGCATTTTCAGTGAAAAGCGTTTTCGGTATCTGGCCTTTGTTATTGCTGATCACTTCATTGGCGATGCTTAAGATATTCTGTGTGCTGCGGTAGTTCTGTTCCAGCTTGATCACTTTCACTTCATCATAATCTTTCTGGAACTGCAGGATGTTCTGGATGGTGGCGCCGCGGAAGGAATAGATGCTTTGTGCGTCATCACCTACTACGCATACATTTTCATTTACAGAGCCAATGAGTTTGATGATTTCGTACTGGGCCGGGTTGGTATCCTGGTACTCATCGATCATCACGTATTTGAATTTGTGCTGGTATTTATGCAGCACTTGGGGAAAGGTTTTGAGAAGCTCGTACATTTTAAAGAGCAGGTCATCAAAATCCATAGCCCCATTCTTGAAACAGCGTTTGCTGTACGCATCATAGATCTGGCCGATCATTGGGCGGTTGGCGCGCATGTCTTCCTGCTGGATGGAATAATCTGTAATGTATTCAGCCGGTCCTACCAGCGCATTTTTTGCCGCCGAAATGCGGTTGTATACCACGTTGGGTTTATAATGCTGCGGATCGAGGTTCAATTCATTGGTCACCGCTTTCACCACGCTTTTGGCATCATCGGTATCATAAATGGTAAAGGAGTTGGGATAGCCGATCCGGTGTGCTTCCGCGCGAAGGATGCGGGCGAAAACAGAGTGAAAGGTTCCGATATACAAATTGCGGGCTTCGCGGTTACCCAGTATGTGTTCCACCCTTTCCTTCATTTCTGCCGCTGCCTTATTGGTAAAAGTGAGGGCCAGGATGTTAAAGGCATCCACACCTTTCGACAGCAGGTGAGCGATGCGGGTGGTCAGCACCTTGGTCTTGCCGCTGCCGGCGCCCGCCACGATCATTAGTGGCCCTTCAGTGGTCAGTACGGCATCACGCTGCCTTTCATTCAATCCCTTCAGGTAATCTTGCATAAATTTCACTGGACTTTTTGGCACATCAGGATAGCGGCCGGTCGAAACAGCGAAGGTAAAAATATTCGGGCGGGTTTGGTGAGGAAATACGCCGTGACTAACGATTGTTTTCCCACATTCCAGGACAATTCTGACCTTTTTTTGGTAACGATTAGATGAATATTTACCTGCAATTTTTTCTCCCAAGGAAACACTCAGGGCTATTTCCTTTTTTCGGAAAGGTATTTTTCATCAATATCATCCTTTTACCCGCCCCATCCTTTCTCCCCGGCACGCGCTTTGTAAAATCCGGGGTATGAAAAAGATGATGACAGGATTGGCAGCAGTTGTTTTACTCAGCTCCTGCACACAGGTGGCCGGTTGGTTCGGCACAAATGAAGACAGCGTGAATGTGAATATGGACAGTGCGTCCTACATGGCTTTTGCCCCGGACAAATCAATCACGGCGGCCAATGCCTATTCAGATCTTTTCCTCGACAGTGCTGCCATCAGCGCTTATGCAAGGGAAAAAAACCTGCCGGATTCAACGGTAAGGCAACTCAATAATTTTTACATGATCCGCAATTACCAGTATGCCTGGTTCGCCAGCGATGGACCCACTGAACCGGCCCGTGGACTGTGGAGTCTTGACCAAGGCGTGCATGAAGCAGGTAAAGATTCACTTTCTGAACTACAGGAAACCATGGACAGCCTGCTCCAGGGTGATTCCTTGCGGATTGCAGCGGCTGACAGTGGCCTGGTGGAAACGGAGCTGGCGCTCACAGAAAGACTGATTCAATATGCAGCGCAGCATCCTGATCATATCAATGCACGATCCATCTATTACCTGGTGCCTGCCAAAAAACAGGATGCCATGGAACTGGCGGATTCGCTGATCAATAAACAGAAGGATACAACATTTTATGCTTCCAATAGTTTGTACGGCCAATTGAAGGCGCAGCTAAAAACCTATTATGATATTGTTCAGAAAGGAGGGTGGACTGCAATCCCTGCGGTTAAAGGCCTGGAGAAGGGCAGTAGTCATCCCGCCATCAGCGCCATCAAAAAAAGGCTGGCCATGACGGGTGAATACCCCGCGGCAGATACCTCCTCGGTATATTCAGATTCATTGATGAATGCCATAAAAATTTTCCAGGAGCATCATGGTTTTGAGCCAACGGGTATGCTGAGCGATTCCCTGATCGCGCAAATGAATATTCCCGCAACTGAAAGGCTGGAACAGATCCTCCTTAATATGAACAGGGCCTTATGGATGCCACCTGCCAAAGACAGCAGCCGCATCGTGGTGGATATACCCGCGCAGATGTTGTATGTGTACAGCGACAGCGGGAAGGTGATGGAAATGCCGGTAATTGTAGGTAAGGAAGGTGATGGCACCGTGATGTTCAACAGCAGCATTAGCAAAATTGTTTTCAATCCTGCATGGAATATTCCGGAAAGTATTGTGAGGGAGGAGATCCTGCCGAAGATGAAGACTGATGCCACTTACCTGAAGAAAAAGAATATGGAGATCGTAAGCCAGGGTGAGGTGCCGGTGATCAGGCAGTTACCGGGCAGGGATAATCCTTTGGGCAGGATCAAATTCCTTTTCCCGAATGCACATGATATTTATTTGCATGATACGCCCGATAAATCAGCCTTCGCTAAAAATGAAAGAGCATTGAGCCATGGATGTATAAGGGTTGCGGATGCGGAAAAACTCGCCAGCTACCTGTTGAACGGTGAGGCAGGATGGGACGCGGCTAAAATCAAATCAGCCATGAATGGCAGCCAGGAAGAAACAGTTGATCTGAAAATGACACACCCGGTGTCAATTACCTACCTCACGGTTTGGGTTGATGAGAAGGGACAGGCCCGGTTCCGCAACGATATTTATGGTCATGATAAGACAGCAAGGGAAAGGATGTTTTCATAAATAGGGTTTTATATGAAGCCGGTGAGAAATCACCGGCTTTTTTGATTAAACAAGGTAATCATTCGAATGCAACGTTTGTTGGAATTGGTCTGTCAAATTCAAAATGATAGCATGAGAATTCTTTTTTTACTCCTTGTATATGTTACGCTTTCTTGCAATAAGAAAAATGACGGTTTAAGCGAATGGATCAGTGCAGAAGTCGTTCAAACTTCAGATATCAATTGCAGCAGAACTGTACTAAATTTTGAAGAGGATTCTGTTGCCATCAGGCAAATCACTGGCGAAGCCTCATTGATTTATGT
>JAEYUA010000230.1 GCA_023433755.1 Bacteroidota bacterium
ATATGAAATGATATTGAAGGCTTTGAAGAAAGTGAATTTCAACAAGAGCAAGGCCGCTAAACTGCTCAACATTGACAGGAAGACGCTGTACAATAAAATGAAGCAGTACCAGGAGTTCAATAATCAATAACCGAGTTTCCCAACATGCCCATTACCGATTTCCCGATCCCTGAAAGGAACTCTGAACAGGTCATCATTAATCCATTCGCATTGCTTTCTCTCAACCAGGTGTTGAGAGAAAGCCTGCAACCTTTGTATGAAAAGGCTTCCGTTGTGATCCGGTGTGAAAGCCTTCCATCTGTTTATGGACAATATGATGAATTACTCAGGTTGTTTGGGATGATGCTGAACCTCATTACAGGTGAGTCTCCCGCAGGTCCCAAGCTTTTTCTTTATGTGGATTGCGACCAGGGTGTAACGGAACCGGAACTGGAAGCAGGCATGCGCAGGTTCATTATAAAATTTTATACAAACATTACTACAGGTGAGGCCTGGAGAGAAAAAAATAAAAACATCCTGTCAGGATGTGAATCGATTGTGTCGCTGCACAAGGGCACTTTCCAGGTAAACAATATTTCCCATACCGGGTGCCTGTTTGCTATATCCCTGGCGGGTAAATTTGCATAAGATGCCATCTGTAACACCACCGAAAATCAGGATCCTGATCATTGATGATGATGAGGACGATTTCTTTATCACTTCCGAATATCTCAAACCCATACAGGAGTACTCGCTGAGTGTGGACTGGTGCTATCGTTTCAACGATGCCATCCAGCACCTGCAGTCACGGGCCTATGACATGTACTTTGTGGATTACCGCCTGGGAGCCAAAACGGGCCTTGACTTTTTGAAAGAAGCAGTGAAGCTGAATTGCGAAGAGCCGATTGTGCTGCTCACCGGTAAGGGTAATAAGGATGTGGACATTGAAGCCATGCAAATGGGCGCCACCGATTACCTGATCAAAACAGAACTTACAACTGATAAACTGGAGCGTTGCATCCGTTATTCACTGGAAAGAACAGCCTACCTAAAGGCGTTGAGGGCAAATGAAAAAAAATACCGCAGCATATTTGAACTTTCCAAAGATGCTGTTTTTATTGCCGACCGTAAATCGCTCACCTTCCTTGATATGAACCAGGCTACCTCTGCACTCCTGGGTTATGAAAGAAAAGAATTGCTTGAGCATACGGTGTATGACCTGCTTGCGGATACATCTGACAGGGACCTGTTGCAAAGAATTATTTATGAAGAAGGAGATGTGAATGATGTGGAACTGGAATTTCTTACAAAGGGCGGAGAAAAAAAGACCTGTATATTTTCAGTGACAGCAACGGTAGACAGTTCCGGCAGCCAGTACCAGGGATTGATGCACGACATCACCAACCTGAAAAGGGCGGAGAAGGCCAATTTACAGATCGAAAAACTCGGCGCTACCGGGAGGCTGGTGCGTACACTGGCGCATGAAGTACGCAACCCGCTCAATAATATCAATATGTCGGTGGAGCAACTGTTGCAGAACCCTGAAAGTCCTGACCCCGTTGAATCACCGTTGTTTCTTGACATCATCCAGCGCAACAGTAAAAGGATAGGAGATATCATCACTGAACTGCTGGATACATCAAGGCCAACCGACCTGGTATTTGACCGGCACACTTTGCAATCCATCATGGATGATGCCATTGCGGAAGCGCTTGACAGGATCACACTTCAGCATGTGAATATGCAGATCCGTTATTTTAATGAACCCTGTTACATCATGGCCAATAAGGAAAAGCTCAAGATCGCTTTTCTTAATATCATTATCAACGCAGTGGAAGCTGTGGAAAGCCTGACTGGTGAATTGAGTATTTCGGTTGACAGCCAGAAGGATGTTCATATAGTAACCATCAGGGATAATGGTTGCGGCATACCGGAAGAAAATATTACACGGTTGTTTGAACCCTATTTCACATCAAAGAGAAATGGCATGGGGCTGGGACTGGCGGCCACACTCAACATACTTCAATCACACAAGGCCAATGTAGATGTAACCTCGGTGTTGAAAAAAGGTACCACTTTCACTATTAGTTTTCCGCCTGCGTAGGGCCCAGGTCAAGCCGGCCGGTTTCTGTTTCCTGGTAGCGGTCACCCTTTGTAATGGAGCGGATCATCTGGAAAAGCAGGCGCATTTTGGAACTGCTGTGGTTCCAGAAATAGGCTGATTCAGTGGAAACTTTTATCAGGCAGATCTTTGGATCTTCAAGGCCTTCAGGAAACCATTTCTTCAGGTCCGGGGTCCAGAGTTCTTCCATTTTTTTACGGTCGATCACCAGGCTGCAGGTGCCGCGTACATTCACATAAATATTTTTGGGCGGATGGGAATAGATCAGGTTAACAATATTATCCTTTGATACATCACTGATCTTTTCAGAAAATTCATTGGTGAAAAACCAAACATTTCCTTCTTCATCAATGCGGGTGGTGAGCATGGGACGGCTGGAGATCTGCTGGTTCTCATCAACAGTGGTAAACATGCAGATGTTTACATCTTTGAGGAGTGCCTGGAACTTTTCAATGGCATCCATATCTGCTGTGGCTGGTGCTTGGGTATTCATGTCTGTTTTTTTTATGGCCTTAGAGTTAAGTCACTGATGGAAATCTTATGCCAGACTGAACAGCACTTACCCATTCAGCTTTGAAGGAGGAACTTCTTTAGCCTCCTGTTTTATGATGAAGACGGCAGTTGACTTGGGCCTGATACCCTGGCCATGATGGAGGGCATAGACCTTGGTGAATTCGGCGCCAAAATAAAGGATCATGGAGGAGTAATATACCCACACAAGGATCACTACGATGGAGGCAGCAGCTCCGTAAACCACACCAATGCTGGAATTTTTCATGTAAAACCCAATCAGGAATTTCCCGATTAGGAAAAGCACGGCTGTGAAAGCTGAACCCACCCAGGCATCTCTCCACGCGATTTTTGCATCAGGCAAAATTTTATAGATCACTGCAAACAGTGCTGTGATGATCAAAAGAATGATGAGGGTATTGAGAAGATCAAGGTATTGAACGTCAGGAAACCGCTCCAGGATCCGTGAATTAACAAATGCCAGCAGGGCATTCATGATCAGGGAAACCATCAGCAAAAAGCCAAGACCAACCACCAGCGAAAACGACAACAGCCGGTCGCCCAGGTATTTCAGCCAGCCACGCCTGGGTTTGGCTTTAACCGACCAGATATAATTAATGGAACTCTGGATTTCTGTAAATACTCCTGTTGCCCCGATGAACAGGATTACTGTACCGATAATCGCCCCTGTTGTAGAATCATAGTCACGCGAAGCATTGGCAATAACATTTTGCACCTGGAGTGCCGCATCACCTCCGATCAATCCTTTCAGCTCTTCATAAATTCTTCCCTGCATGGCTTCATTACCATAAAAAAAACCTGACAGGGAAATGATAATAAACAGCAGCGGTCCCATAGCAAATACGGTATAATAGCTCAGTGAGGCGCTCAGTTTAAAAGCATTATCATCGCTGAAAGCTGTTGCCGTACGCCGCAGCAGGCTGAGGAAAGTGGCTGTTCTTTTCATTAAAATCAGAAACTAAATAAAACATGCCATACACAGGGGCATCTTTATACTGATGTGGAATTAACTACACAAGAAAATAATTTGAATCGGTTTATAGGCCCACTCGGGCTTTTTAAAGCGATGGCAATATTTTTTTATAATTCAGATTATATGCGGTCCATACTCTATATCGTTGCGGTTTTACTGATCATCGGTTGGCTCCTGGGTGTATTTGCCTATAGCGCCTCCGGATTGATCCATATCCTGATTGTGCTGGCAGTAATCTCCTTGTTACTTGGCATTATCAGGCGAGCCTGATTCAAATTTTTCTCATATACACGGTCCATTCTATCAGCAAGGCTGCAGTTCTCTACTGTGGCCGTTTTTTTTGCTTGAAGAAAGTTATTTGCCAACTCAGTTCTTATGGATCTTTTTATGGATGGCCTCCACCTCTTTCATGAATTGAGCAACCTTGGGATCATTATAAACACCATAGGCGTCTATCAGGGTGCCTTTAGTGCCGTCATTGGTTTCAATGATATAGAGAATAGCATTATCATCCGGATCTGATTCTCCCTCAAACCTGTAAAAATTCACCACCTCAATTTCCTCGGGTTTATAAGTAACAGGTTTATTCAATGATTCCAGTCCATTATCAGATACCCTGAAATCCTCAGTATAACCTTCGCCGATCATGCGGTTCAAACAGGTCGCCAGGCTTTTCATATAGGGCATGCTATTGTTTTCATTCACGATCATGAGTATCCTTTTCCTATATAGATAAAATTGCCTGCCAGTTTTTTTAAACTGGTAATTAATTTCTTATGCTATTGATGAGTAGTTCTTTCTACAGTTCATTAAGCACTTGATGAATGGAAGATTTGGTAAGTTTTAATCTTTAGTTGAATCCAGGAGGTCAGCCAGGTTTTAAAATAGAAAAGTTCAAAACCCGGTCGAACATAAACGACCCGGCTTTGAACTTTTAATTGTCAACTTTGAACTACTTAGTTGTTTCATGCATGTCGCGAAGTCTTTTCACTTCATCATGACCTGCCTTTAGCGCAGCTTTCTGGCGAACCACCAGGTCGCGGATCGAAGGTTCCCAGTCCATGTCTGCATTGAGTGCCGTATCATATGCTTTCTGCGCGGCATCCTCACCAAATTCACAATTACTGAGAACTGCTTTACGGTCGTGACCGGAAACTGCAGCTTTAAGATCCATCCAAACACGGTAGATTTTACCACTGTTGGTGGTTCCTTCTGCAGGGTCGCCACCCAGCCTGGATACTTCGCCCGTAAGTTCCTGGCTGTATTGCCTGCTTTCCGTAATGTATCGCTGAAAAAGGGTTTTCAGATCTGCATCTTCATCCTTCAGCTCGTCAATTGCTTTTTCATAACCAACTACGCGATCCTGGTTAATGCGGATCAGGTCATTGAGGGCTCCAACCATTTTATCTTTTTCCATATTGATAATTTTTAGACCTGTACTCATCAAAAAACCGTACCCTGTACCCACATTATAATGGCGGTATGGATTTTTAGCAATTCTATTTACATCAATACAGCTTTTATGGCTAAATACTCAAAACGTGCCGGCGAAAAAGTGGAAAGAGCCATGCACGAAAAAAAACGAGGCCAGCTCAAAAGCGGCCGGAGTGGTAAAAAAGTTAAGTCCAGGGCCCAGGCCATCGCAATCGGGCTATCGGAAGCCAGGAAGGAGGGGGCCAGGGTGCCTAAAAAATCGGGCGCAAAAAAATCGGGAGCAAAAAAAACCGGTGCTAAGAAGTCCGGTGCAAAAAAATCGGCTCCCAGGAAAACTACTTCCAGCAAACCAGGCCCTAAAAAAGGCAGTACCAGGAAAACCGGTGTCAAAAAATCCGGAGCCAAAAAATCAGCAGTCAAAAGGTCCGGATCAAAAAAATCATCAACCCGTAAGGCAAGCTCCCGCAAATCATCTGCGAGGAAACTGCAACCCGCAAAACAGGGAGCAGGAAGGGCAGTGCCCGGAAAAGCGGTACCCGTAAAACCTCGCGAAAAAGAAGTTGAAAAAAGGCCCGGGTTGAGGCCCGGGCTTACACTAATTCTTTCAGGATCTTCATCATAACCTTTTCTTCACTGGCCAAACCTGCGAGATCATCCGGCTCTTCAATCCGGTCCAGTTCCTTAAGATATTTATTGAGACTGCGGTCTTCATACAATTTGATGACACCCGGGTGCACATAGTATTTTTTGCATATCGTACGGCTGTTCCCCAGTTTTTTGCTCACTTCATCAAGCGCATTCACAATATTTTTTTTGCAATCAGATTCTGATTCTGCCTTTCCTATAGCCTTGAAAGCTCTCAGGATATTAAGGGTTCCTGCCCAGGTTCTGAAATCCTTGGCAGTAAAATCTCCACCGGTGGCATCTTTAATATAACGGTTCACCATTCCTGAGTCAACAGGTTTCCGGTTGCCCTCATCATCAATATATTGAAATAATTCCCGACCCGGGATATCCCTGCACTTTCGCACCAGGTTGGCCAGCCTGCGGTGCTTCAGGCTGATTTTATGCTCAATCCCTTTTTTACCGCGGAAACAGAAATGTATGGTGTCACCGGATACCTTCACATGATTGTCCTTTAGGGTAGTAAGCCCATAGGATCCATACAACTTTTCATAATCATCATTGCCGATGCGGATGTAAGTTCTTTCCATCAGGCTTACAATGGTTGCTATAACTCTTTCTTCACTGAGATCCTTCCGGGTGATATCCTCTTCAATCTTTAGTCTCATGGAAGGAAGCAGCTTTCCGAATTCATAGAGACGGTGAAACTTGGTTTCATTTCTCAATACATGCCAGAGCTGGTGGTACCGGTATTGTTTTCTTTGCCGAACATCATAGCCTGTAGCCTGTATGTGCCCATTCTCTTTCACACAGATCCATACATTGGTCCAGGCTGGCGGTATCACCAGTTTACGGATCCGCTCCAGTTGAGCCTTATCTCTGATTGGCTTGTTATTCCAGGTATAACTGAAACCCTTTCCTTTTTTACAGCGGAGAATACCCGGGTCTTTATCATTTACATATATAAGGTCCGCCATTTTTGCGGCCTTCATATAATCTTTATCAAGTTTAAGGATTTCCCTGTGCGACAGTTCTGCGAGTTTCTCCATTAGTCATATTTATATTTCAGCACTTGCTGGTCAATTATTGAAATACAGCTTATATAAGAAAAAGCCGGACCATAATGCCCGGCTTCCTTTCTTCAATTCTTTACGCACTTTATTTTTCTTCAGATTCATTATCTGCGCTGATATTGATCCCTGATACCGCAAGTTCCGTAAGCAACAGGTCGGTCTCCTTTTCTTCATCAAGGGTTAATTGTAAAAGATCCGCCACTTCGTTTTCACCCATGGTCTTGGCAAGTTGTACAAGGCTTCCATAAGCGGCAATCTCATAATGTTCAACTTTTTGTGCTGCTATGATCAATCCCGCATCCCTTACTGATGTTCCTTTGGGTGTATCCTCAATGATTTCCTGGGCTTCCTTCACCAGCCCATCCATCGCCTCGCATTTTTTGGCTCTGGGGCTCAATTCCAACAGGTCAAAAACCTGTTCTGCCCTTTTTACCTGCTCTTCTGTTACGGCCAGGTGTTCTTCAAATGCACTGGCCAGCTCTTCAGAAGTTGCGGCCTTCTTCATTTTAGGAAGGGCTTTTAACAGGTGTTTTTCAGCCCAGTAAATATCCTTGAGCTCTTCAATGAAAAGTTCCCGAAGCATGGTTTCTTCGCTTTTCAGAGCTGTAGTAGCTGATGATTTTTTTGCGCCTGTACTTTTTGCCATATAAATAAGGATTTAAGTTAACAGATGCAGTATTGCTTAAAATATAATGCCACCAGTTAAGCGGTCTGTAGAGTTTTTTACACAGCGAATGCCCTCTGGATTTGAAACCTGCTCTTGGTTTTTGTGGTATCTAATTTGGATAATAACTGTGAGTCTAGTTGATTACTCACGAAAATTAATGTTATGCCTAATACAGCATCCAACCAGCAATTGAACTTTCTCCAGGAAAAGATCCGTGAGATCGGAAGCGCAATCTTTTTCAATGAAAGCGATTCAGTGCTGAAACTTCCCACTTCCCTGGTTACTACCCTTAAAGTGGATGACTATGGATATGTATGGTTCTTCATTCAAAAACCCAAGCATACATTGCAGGAATTCGAAAAGGAATTCCCTGTGAAACTGGATTTTTATAAGAAAGGAACCAGCTATTTCCTGCAGGTAACAGGTAAGGGATGGGTTGTGGATGACCCGGAAGAAGTGAATGGATTTACCAACCTGCCACTGGCTCTCAAACAAATGACGCTGGAGGATATGGTTTTGGTAAAAGTGAAAATCGGCCGTGCGGAGTATTATGAAACCGGGGCTACGCGTCATTCATGGTGGACAAAAGCGGTTAGCACTTTTACTACCTGGTTCCGTTCAGGACATTACAGGCCTGATGTTTATTCACCTGCTTCTTAAAATTATCAGATATGAGATCGATCTGGTCAGGTGCCATCAGTTTTGGCCTGGTCAACATCCCGGTTAAATTGAACAGCGCTGTTGAATCGGCTGGTGGACTCGACCTTGATATGCTTTCAAAAAAAGACCTGGCGCCCATCCGTTATACTCGTGTTGATTCCAAAACAGGCAAGGAGGTTCCATGGAAAGATATTGTAAAGGGTTTCCAGTATGCAAAGGGCAAATACGTGGTGGTAACTGATGAGGATTTTAAAAAAGCAAGCCCTGAAAAATCAAAGACCATTGATATTGTACAATTCGTAAAAGAGGAAGAGATAGATCCCATCTTTTACGAAAAGCCTTATTACCTCATACCCGACAAAGGCGCTCATAAATCTTATTTTTTACTGATTAAGGCATTGGAAGAAACAGGAACGATCGGCCTTGCCGAGTTCATGATGCGCAACCGCGTGCATGTATGCGCATTGAAAGCATACAATGGCATTTTGTTGCTCAACCAGATGCGGTATGAAGATGAGATCCGAGAGGTGCCGGATATTACCAAAGAGAAGGGCGCCCGTATCACCCCAAAAGAAGTTCAACTGGCTATTAAACTGGTAAACCAGTTAACGGAAGCATTTGATCCTTCAGCATTTAAGGATACCTATATCAATGCCCTTAAAAAACTGATCAAGGCCAAGGCAGCAGGTAAGGATATCAAGGTGAAAGAACCGAAACGGAGTACCGCAGCAGTGAAAGACCTGATGGAAGTACTTAAGCAAAGCCTCGATACCGGCAGTTCAGGAAAGAAAAAAAGAGCATAAATAAACCCGGGTGAACCGGGTTATTTTTTTAGATCAGGCCTCATCATCCTCTTCTTCCTCTTCACCTTCAAAATCATCTTCGGTCAGTTCATCATCCAGCTCATCTTCGAAATCTTCTTCTGCCTCGTTGGTTGAGATTTCACGCGTGGCTGACTGGTCTTCCCCGGTTCTTTCCGCTGAAGACAGATCACCCGTACGGTTGTCATCCAGATGATGCTCAACACTGTTTTTCCTGATTGACATAAGGTTTATTTTAAAATGATTGAATAGGAAACGTGTCAATAATTTCATGCCATTAAGAGTAAATCCGGATGCGTTTTTTTACGGTTAATTCCCGCTTTAATTCTAATGGCATAAGTTTTTCACCAATCCAATCATGAGTCTTTCTCTGTACAAAAAGAAAAGAAGCTTTGACCAGACACCAGAGCCGGCAGGCAAACAAAAATCTTCCCGCGGTTCATTGAGATTCGTAATCCAGAAACACGATGCCACCAACCTGCATTATGATTTCCGGCTTGAAATGGAGGGTGTTCTTAAAAGCTGGGCCATACCAAAGGGTCCCTCGCTGAACCCGGAAGACAAACGCCTTGCTATGATGGTGGAAGACCACCCTTATGATTACCGTGAATTTGAAGGGGTGATACCGGAAGGGAACTATGGCGGAGGAACCGTGATCGTTTGGGATGAAGGTTTTTATGAGCCGCTGGAATCAGAGGGGTTGTCAAGAAAGGAAAAAGAAAAACTGCTGAAAAAACAGCTCTACTCCGGTAACCTTAAATTTACCATGCATGGTAAAAAGATCAAAGGAGAATTTGCCCTGTTCCAGATGAAAGGCAGAGGGGAGAATTCCTGGATCCTTATGAAAAAAAAAGATGGTTACGCGTCCGAAAAAAATATTCTCGACAAAAATAAATCGGTTAAATCAGGTAAAACCCTGGCGCAGGTAGCCAAGGCAAATGGGGCTGAGATTAAACA
>JAEYUA010000294.1 GCA_023433755.1 Bacteroidota bacterium
TGTCAAAGGTGAACTTTAAATTTGTTGACAAAATTAATTCTAACCAATCAATTGAATCATGGCAATCAAAATAACTGAAGAATGTATCAACTGCGGCGCCTGTGAACCCGAATGTCCCAATAATGCCATCTACGAAGGTGGTGTTGAATGGGCTGTTGCCGATGGCACCTCTGTTAAAGGATCTTATACCCTCGTGGATGGCACTGCTGTAGATGCCAGCCAGAAAAATGCACCGATAGCTGTTGACACTTATTATATCGTTCCCAGCAAATGCACCGAATGCCAGGGTTTTCATGAAGAACCCCAGTGCGCGGCTGTTTGTCCTGTGGATTGCTGTGTTCCGGATGAAATGTATCGTGAAACCGTTGAGGAGCTTCTTGGAAAGAAAGAGCGTTTGCATCTCTGAGACCATGGTCCATTGACGATAGACTCCTTCACCTATTTTGCTCCGCTATGAATACCGATATTTCGTTTGACAACACCGAGGTGGCTTTTGCCCACCGCACAGATAAAGAATTAAAAGATGCCAAATGGCTCTTTGCCCAGATGGCCAAACCATGGCTGGTTAAACTGGGTACTAAACTGGCTCCTCTTTCCATCAAAATGGGTCTTCCTGTCAAAGGACTGATCCGCAAAACCATCTTCAGGCAGTTTGTAGGGGGTGAAGACCTTCAGCAAACGATTCCTGCTATCAGTAAACTGGCACAGTACAAGGTTAAAGTAATCCTGGATTATGGTGTGGAAGGAAAGGAAGGTGAAGCCAGTTATGACCAGGCCTGCGATGAATTTATACGGGTAATCAAATTCGCTGCTACACAACCAAATGTTCCTTTCATGAGCGTGAAAGTGACAGGTATTGCCCGTTTTGCCCTTCTCGAAAAACTCGATGACCTGATGCATGAAGCGCAGGCTACCAGCCTTGTCAAAAAATATGAGGCAGCGCTTCAGCAGCTTGATGCGGTTGAAGCCAAAGAATGGCAGCGTGTGCATGACCGTATCAAAAAAATCAGCGACGCGGCCGCTGCCGCCGGCGTTGGCTTCCTGGTTGACGCGGAGGAAACCTGGATACAGGATCCGGTAGATGCCCTTACCATGGTGATGATGGACCAGTATAACAGGGGAAAGGCTGTGATCTATAATACGGTCCAGCTCTACCGCCACGACCGTTTGAATTTTTTAATGCAGTCCTATGAAGCAGCGCTGGAAAGAAATTTCCTGCTCGGTGTAAAGCTGGTTCGGGGTGCTTACATGGAGAAGGAAAGAAAAAGGGCTAAAGAAAAAGGTTATCCTTCACCCATTCAGCCAGATAAAGAATCAACAGACCGCGATTATAATGAATCGGTACGTTTTTGCATTGACCGGCAGGAACAAATAGCTGTGATCATAGCTTCGCATAATGAAGGCAGTAATATGCTGGGCGTGGATTTATTGCGCCAGAAGAACCTGCCGCTGGATCATGACAAGGTGCATTTCAGCCAGCTTTATGGCATGAGCGATAACATTACCTATAATCTTGCAAAGGCAGGTTGCAGCGTCAGCAAATACCTTCCCTTCGGTCCAATTGGTGATGTGGTGCCTTATCTTATGCGCCGCGCAGAGGAAAATACTTCGGTAGGCGGACAAACCACGCGGGAACTGAATCTCATCAACCGCGAGATGCAAAGAAGGTCGCTTTGATCAGCCCCCTTTTTGGCACTTAAATAAATTTTGAATTACTTCGCCTTCCCCCGGGCTGTTAGCTCAGTTGGTTAGAGCATTATCTCGACAAGGTAGGGGTCGACGGTTCGAATCCGCCACAGCCCACAGAGGAGAAAGAGAAACAGAGCGAAGTGCGGAGTGCGTTTCCCCCGCACCTCGCTCTGTTTCTCCACTCTTTCTTTTATCTTGCGCTTATGCAACAGTACCTCCATCTTCTCCGGCATATCCTTGACAATGGCGTTAAAAAAAATGACCGGACAGGTACAGGTACAATAAGCACTTTCGGTTACCAGATGCGCTTTAATCTTGAAGAAGGTTTTCCCCTGGTGACTACCAAAAAACTCCATCTCAAAAGTATCATTCATGAATTGTTGTGGTTCCTGAAGGGTGAAACCAACATTGCTTATTTAAAGGATAACGGTGTGAGCATCTGGAATGAATGGGCCGATGAAAACGGAGAACTGGGCCCGGTATATGGCAAACAATGGAGAAGTTGGGAAGGAGCAGACGGACGTGTAATTGACCAGGTATCCGAACTTATACAACAGATCAAAAAAAATCCTGACAGCCGCCGGCTGATAATCAGTGCATGGAATGTAGGCGAATTGCCTGAAATGGCCCTGATGCCCTGCCATGCGCTGTTCCAGTTTTATGTGGCTCAAGGAAAACTTTCCTGCCAATTGTACCAGCGTAGCGCCGATGTATTCCTGGGTGTGCCTTTCAACATTGCCTCTTATGCACTGCTAACTTTGATGGTAGCACAGGTATGCGGACTAGAACCCGGAGAATTCATCCACAGTTTCGGGGATGTGCACATTTATACCAACCATCTCGACCAGGTAAATGAGCAGCTTTCCAGGCAACCTTTCCCATTGCCCAAGATGAAACTCAACCCGGAGGTGAAGGATATCTTCAGTTTCAGGTTCGAGGATTTTACACTCGAACACTACCAGTCACATCCCGCTATCAAAGCACCTGTGGCCGTATAGCCTGCTGATGCCTTAGATTTGCTGTTCATCAAAAATATTTCTAGTGATCCTGAGCCTACTGGTAGCAGCAGATGAAAATAATGTGATCGGGAAAGACAACCAGTTACCCTGGCACCTTCCCAATGACCTGAAATATTTTAAAAACCAGACCTGGGGTATGCCCATACTGATGGGTAGAAAAACTTTTGAATCCATTCGCAAACCACTGCCCGGAAGAAAAAGCATTGTGATTACACGCAACAGGGAATGGCAGCAGGATAAAATCACGGTTGTCCATTCTATTGAGGAGGCAATCAGGAAAGCGGAAGAACTTGATGTGAAGGAAATCTTCGTGATAGGTGGAGCACAGATTTTCGAATCTGCTTTTCCCCTGGCGGGCAGAATTTATCTTACCCGCATACATCATCGTTTCGAGGGAGATGTTCATTTTCCAAACATTCCTCTGCAGGAATGGAAAATGATCCGGGAACGGCTTTGCACCGCTGATGAAAAGAATGCTTTTGATCACAGTTTCCAGGTCTGGGAAAAAAACACTGCCTGACCAATGCCCGCTATGTATACCAATTTTCAACTTGCGCTCAGGTATCTTGGTTATTATGTTTCAGCTTCCAACAGCAAAGGGCATGGTATGCATTCGCCTTTCGTTTTCCAGTTCATTAAAAATGTATTGAATAATCATTCCGGATTTGAACCAGGGCCGGACATAGAAGAACTGAGAAAGAAATTACTCCAGGATCCCGAGTTGTATGAAATAGAGGATTATGGTGCAGGTTCCCGAAATAGCAGCGGGCAGCAGAAAAAAATCAAGGACATTGCCGCCTCAGCGCTCAAGCCGGCGAGGCTTGCCCACCTGCTTTACCGGCTTGCGGCCTTTTACCAACCTTCTACTGTGATTGAACTGGGCACATCGCTGGGCCTCACAACAGCCTACCTGAGCAGGGCAGTGCCTGAAGCCAGCATCATTACTATCGAAGGAAGCAAGTCCATTGCCGGCCGCGCAGGTGAACATTTTTCACAGCTTCAATGTAAAAACATCAGGGGAATCGCAGGGGGGTTTGATGATCTGCTTCCGGGAATACTTGGAGAATTACCCCAGGTTGATCTCGCGTATATTGATGGCAATCACCGGTATGAACCTACTTTGAAATATTTCAGCCAGTTTCTTGATAAAACCCATGAACACAGCATCCTCGTATTTGATGATATTCATTGGAGCAGGGAAATGGAGCAGGCTTGGGAAGAGATTAAAAATCATCCTTCGGTTCGTTACACCATTGATGTTTTCTATCTCGGATTTGTATTTTTCAGGAACGATTTCAGGGTAAGGCAAAATTTCCGGATCCGTTTGCCCTGACAGGAGTCATCGCCACTTATGATTTTATGCAGGTGATGAAAACAATTGAACATGGTTTATACCTTTGCACATACAATTTCACTAAACAGTAAGCATGACCGTAGGAATTTTGAAGGAGCCCGCATTTGAAACCAGGGTTTCCCTTCTCCCTGAAGCCGTAGCCCAATTGGTAAAAAAAGGAATGAAGGTGCTGGTGGAAGCCGGTGCCGGGTTGTATGCTTCCGCTGATGATGCAGCTTATATGAATGCAGGCGCCTCCATCAGTTCCCCTGCCGAACTGGTAAATGCGTCTGATGTGGTTCTGGCCATACACAAACCTTCCATTGAAATTGCTGCAGGAAAAGTAATCATCGGTGTTTACCAACCTCTTTATTTTCCGGACCTTGTCAGCGGATGGGCCGCACAGGGACTTACCGTATTCAGTATGGATATGTTGCCGCGCACCACAAGGGCGCAGAGTATGGATGTATTGAGCAGCCAGGCTAATATATCAGGATATAAAGCGGTATTGTTAGCTGCCAATCTTTACCCCCGCTATTTTCCCATGTTCATGACTGCAGCAGGTAGTATAGCACCGGCAAAGATCCTGATACTGGGCGCGGGAGTAGCCGGACTCCAGGCCATTGCCACAGCCAGAAGACTTGGCGCAGTGGTGGAAGTTTTTGATACACGTCCGGCAGTTAAGGAGGAAGTGATGAGCCTTGGTGCCAAATTCGTGGAAGTGGAAGGTGCTGCTGATGCATCTAAGGCAGGCGGATACGCGGTGGAACAATCGGAGGAATACAAAGCCAAACAACAACAGCGGATCGCCGAAAGTATCGCGAAGGCTGATATCGTAATCACTACCGCACAGATACCCGGTAAAAAAGCACCCATACTTATTACTGAGTCCATGATGGACCGGATGCGTTCCGGCTCGGTGATTATTGACCTGGCAGCAGCCACCGGTGGTAATACACCTTTTACCAAAAATAATGAGACCATTGTACGCAATGGAGTTACCATTGTAGGTAACAGCAACCTGCCCGCCACCATGCCATCCGATGCAAGTAAACTCTATGGAAAAAATATTATGAACTTTCTTCAACTGGTTACATCAAAGGACATGCAGCTCCATCTCAACTGGGAAGATGACCTGGTGAAAGGAAGTTGCATCGTACATAATGGTGAAGTGGTTCATGAAAGACTGGCTCCCATAAAAAATTAAAACAACAGCATGGAAAGTATTCTCAGTTGGATCTATGGACATGAAGAGACCATCTATATTGTGATCCTGATGATTTTCGTAGGTATTGAAGTGATAGGCCGTGTGCCCAGCGTGCTGCATACTCCACTCATGAGCGGCGCTAATGCCATACACGGTGTGGTGATCATTGGCGCCATCATTGTAATGGGCAAAGCGGAAAGTGATAATTATTTTGCCCTCATCCTGGGATTTTTAGCCGTAGTGCTGGGAACACTCAACGTGGTAGGTGGATTTGTGGTCACCGACCGTATGCTGGAAATGTTCAAATCAAAAAAGAAAAAAAGCTAAATGGACCTTACCCTGCTCACTCTGATTTACCTGATTGCATCGGTAACATTTATTTTAGGATTGAAAATGCTTTCACACCCTGAAACGGCGCGGAAGGGAAACCTCATTGCCGCTGCCGGTATGGGCATCGCCATTTTTGGAACCATATTTCTTTACCGCGATGTGGAATCCGGGGAACGGCTGCATAACTATGGATGGATCTTCGCTGGATTGATGGCAGGAGGTGTGATCGGAACCCTTATTGCCAAAAAGGTAAAGATGACCGCCATGCCGGAAATGGTAAGCCTTTTCAATGGCATGGGAGGGGCCTGCGCTGCACTTATTTCAATTGCGGAATTCAATCATTTCGCTTCCATGGATTTTTCTTTTGATATCCTACAATCTTTTCCCGGGGAAGAATCTTTTGATATAGCAGAATTTGCCTTGCCTTTGCAGACAGGAACGCTGATCACGATCTTTCTCGGACTCATTATCGGTTCTGTGTCTTTTGCCGGAAGCATCATTGCATGGGGAAAGCTGAATGGCTCGGTAAGCGATAAATCTTTCAAAGGACAGCATATTGTAAACCTGGTGGTGCTGACGCTAATTATTGGCCTGAGTGTATTTTTATTATCTACCATCAGTTCATCTTTTGAAGTCAGGAATGGGGACCTTGTGAATACGGCTGACCGTGTTTCTTTGAAAGGTCTTAACATAGAACTTACCACTTCAGTGCATGTTATTTTCTATGCTGTTTTTTTTCTATCTCTTGTTTACGGTGTGCTGTTTGTTTTGCCTATTGGCGGAGCCGATATGCCTGTTGTAATTTCCCTGCTCAATTCATTCACAGGAGTGGCAGCGGCATGCGGGGGATTTTTATACGACAATAAAGTAATGCTCACGGGTGGAATTCTGGTAGGTGCTGCAGGTACTTTGCTTACTATCCTGATGTGTAAGGCCATGAACCGTTCACTCGCCAATGTACTGATTGGCTCCTTCGGTGGATCTAAAGCAACTACTCCAGGTGGCGCAGCCAAAGACCAGGGATTGCATAAAGAGATCAGTCTCAGCGACG
>JAEYUA010000013.1 GCA_023433755.1 Bacteroidota bacterium
CGATGCAGATGTGGTAATCCTGAGTATAGGTGTAAAGCCTGATGTGAGACTGGCTGAAATGGCAGGACTGGAAACCGGGAGAGGCATCAGGGTGAATGAATACCTGCAAACCTCGAACCCGGATATATATGCCATAGGAGATACTATTGAATTTACCAATCCACTAACCGGGCAAACCTGGAATACCTATTTAGCGGGACCGGCGAACAAGCAGGGAAGGATCTGTGCCAATAATATGGTGATGGGCAACAGGCAATCCTGGAAAGGTTCTGTACATACGGCTATCGCGAAGATATTTGAACTGACAGCAGGGTGTACCGGGATGTCATCAAAGGAATTAAAAAGAGCCGGCATCGATCACCTGCTTTCTACCACGCATAGTTTTTCACATGCCAATTATTATCCCGGTGCCGAAATGATGACCATTCAACTGGCTTTTGCACCCACCACAGGCCAACTATATGGCGCGCAGGTAGTGGGAATGAAGGGTGTTGATAAAAGACTGGATGTGCTTTCCAGTATCATAGGGAATGGAGGCAGCATTGATGACCTCTGTGAGTTTGAACAGGCTTATGCCCCACCCTATTCATCAGCAAGAGATGCTGTGAATATCGCGGGCATGGCAGCAGAGAATATTTTGCAGGGCAGGATGGATGTTTATTATTGTGAAGACAGTGAAGTTACCGATGCAGAAAATTTATTGGTGGATGTAAGAACAGAAAAAGAATATAGCGAAGGTCATATAGATGGAGCTATCAATATTCCATTGGATGTTTTACGCATGCGCCTGCATGAATTACCAAAGGATCGCCTGATCCTGATATATTGCCAGATCGGTTTACGGGGTTATCTCGCTTCAAGGATCCTGAAGCAGGAAGGTTTTAGTGTTAAGAATTTATCGGGAGGATACCGGTCGTGGATTGCCTGTAAGAGGGAGAGGCAGCCGATGGCTGTTAGTTGCTAGAGAAGTTATGAGCTGCAAGCGGCAAGCGGCAAGACCTTATGCGAATATGCATTTCTTAAATTGGGTTTGCTTAATTCAGGAATTGAGGTAACTTCTCTCGCAGCTCGTAGCTAAAAGCTCGCAGCTTTTTGGTTTGATATGTCGCCCCGCTGGGGCTCTGAGGTTCATTTTCGTTATTAGGCTTTTGCTACTGACATGTCGCCCCGCTGGGGCTCAGCAACTGTTTATGAATATGATTGTTTTATGTAGAGTGACTAAGATTTGAAATCCAATCTTATTCTATCGACAATAATGCTCATTGAATATGGGCTCACAGTTTTTAGTGATGACTGGGCAGCGGATAGCTGGTAGAAAAGCGAGAAGTTTTAAGCTGCAAGCGGCAAGCTGCAAGCTTCAAGACCTACTGCGGATATACCTCTCTTAAATTGGGTTTGCTTAATTCAGGAATTGAGGTAACTTCTCTCGCGGCTCGTAGCTAAAAACTCGCAGCCTTTCAGTTTAATATGTCGCCCCGCTGGGGCTCGGTGGTTCATTTTCGTTATTGGCTTTTGCTACTGACATATCGCCCCGCTGGGCCTTGGTGTCTGTATGCGATGTGTTTCTGTTTTGATGAACAGTTTTTTTATCGTCGAGCTGCATGAAAAGCCTCTTCAAATCAGGAAGACCATAAATTTTGCATAAACCCCAATTTACGAGAGGTATATCCGCAGTAGGTCTTGAAGCTTGTAGCTTGCAGCTTGCAGCTCACTACACACTCCTGCTCACACCATGCTCCAACCCTCTCAGCTCCGCCAGGCCCTTCAACCTGCCTATCGCACTATAACCCGGGTAGGTTTTTTTATGAAGATCATCGAGCATCTGGTGGCCATGATCGGGGCGCATGGGAATGGCATGATTCCGCCGGCGCATGAGCAAAATAATTTCTTTCATCACGGCATACATATCAGCATCACCTCCGAGGTGGTCTGCTTCATAAAAATTTCCCTCCGCGTCGCGGCTGGTATTTCTTAAATGAAGAAAATGGATGTGATCTCCCAGCCGCTGTACCATTCCTGGCAGATCATTATCCGGGCGGGCACCATAAGAGCCCGTACAAAAGCAAAGTCCGTTTGCCGGTGAAGGAGCCGCATCAATAATTGCTTTGGCATCAGCTTCTGTACTCACCACTCTTGGTAATCCTAATATGGGATAAGGCGGATCATCAGGATGGATGGCCAGCAATAGTCCATTGGCCTCGGCAACTGGAACAATTTCTTTCAGGAAAGCATACAGGTGCTCCCGAAGTTTATTGGCATCAATATCCGTGTAGGTATCAAGTGCATTAAGGATTTGCTCTTCTGTAAACCTTTCTTCACTGCCGGGGAGTCCTAATAAAGCATTGCGGTACAAAGTTTCTTTTTCATCCTCTGTCATTTCGGCAAACCGCTGGCGGGCTTTTTCAATTTCCTGTTCCGAATAATCTTTTTCCGCCCCTGGTCTTTTCAATAAAAAAAGATCAAATGCAATGAAGGCTGATTTTTCAAAATACAAAGCCCTGCTTCCATTGGGCAAAACATATGATACGTCTGTGCGCATCCAGTCGAGGATAGGCATAAAATTATAGGTAATTACTTTGAGGCCGCAGGCCGCAACATTCTCCAGGCTTTGTTTATAATTTTCGATATGTTTCCTGTAATCACCTTTTCTTTTTTTAATATCCTCACTTACAGGAAGGCTTTCGATCACGGTCCAGCTCATGCCGGCCTCTTCCACTTCAGTTTTTCTTTTATTAATCTCCTCTATGGTCCATACTTCCCCTACAGGTATATGATGTAGGGCGGTGACCACACCGGAACAACCGGCCTGGCGGATATCAGGAAGACTGACAGGGTCATTGGGACCAAACCAGCGCATGGTTTCGATTAGCTTCATCAGATTAGTTTGTATACTCGAGTTGAGTTTAACCGCAAAGGACGCTGAAGGCCAGCCTATGCTAAAGCTTTGGCTGACGCTGCGCCAGGGAAGCGCAAAGTTATTCAACCATATTTCTTCTTTCCTCGGCGCCTTGGCGGTAGAAAAAAACTACTGCACCTTCAATTTCACTTCCTGTGTTCGATCACTTGAAGTTCCGACCATGATGGTAAAATCTCCCGGCTCGATCACCCATTTCATATCCTTGTTGTAAAATGAAAGTGATTCAGGTGTGATGGTGAAGCTCACTTCCTGTGATTGTCCAGGATCGAGCCAGACCTTTTTGAATCCTTTTAATTCTTTCACCGGCCGTGAAACACTGGAAAAATCATCGCGGATGTATAACTGCACCACTTCGGCACCTCTCCTGCTGCCTGTGTTTTTTACTGTTACAGTCACAGTGGCTGTCCCGTTCCTTTTTATGGTGGCTGCACTAATGGCTGGTTTACCATATTCAAATGTTGTATAACTCAAACCATGGCCGAAAGCAAATAAGGGACTTACATCATATCCTAAATTATACCCTCTTCTCGCAGATGGTTTATAATTATAGTAAGCAGGAATATGTCCAACAGATCGTGGAAAACTAATGGGAAGTTTTCCATTCGGATTAATGGTACCGAATAAAGCATCCACCATGGCATACCCTCCTTCCTGTCCCAGGTACCAGCATTGCATAACCGCCGGTACGCTGTTCACCAGTTCACTAATACTCAATGGCGGACCGCTATTAATAAAGGCACAGGTGGGCTTGCCCAGTGCCACAATTTCCCGGATCAACTCCTGCTGACCATTCAGCAACTCGAGTGTAGGCAGGTCACCCAAATGATTATTAGCCCAGCCCTCACGGCTCATACTTTCATTGCCACCAACAAATAACACAACCACATCAGCCTTCCTTGCTACTTCAACTGCTTCACGGATCTTCTGGTCATTTTCTGCGCGGCTGGCCAGGTTGATGGTATCAGCAAACCAGTTATTCTTATCGGTAAGCTTTACACCTTCTGCATAAAGAACCTCGATGTTATTTCCATATTTTTCCTTCATTGCCTGCAATGGAGAAATACAAACACGGGGCTTGCTGGAATATCCTCCCAGCAAACATTTATCTGCATTAGGTCCAATGAAAGCAATCGTTTTTACAGTTGAAGAATTGAGGGGTAGGAAATTATTTTCATTCTTCAGCAAAACCATCGATTCAGTCGCAGCCTTGTAAGCCACATCTCTTTTTTCGCGGCTGCCTACAATCGCCTCTGCTTTATCCGCATCTACATATGGCTCATCAAAAAGACGAAGCCTGAATTTAGCAACCAGAATTCTTGTCACCGCATCATCAAGCTCTTTCATACTGATCTTCCCGCTGTTGATGAATTTCTTCAGGTTTTTGAAACCTGCAGGATCAGGAGTCTCCAGGTCCACACCGGCTTTGAATGCGAGTAAACCGGCCGAATCCACGGATGGTGTGATCTTATGCAGGGTGCTTACATCACTCACGGCAAAATAATCCGAGACCAGCACACCATTAAAGCCCCATTCCTTTCTCAGAATATCTTTCAGCAGGTAACTATTGATATGCGCCGGCAATCCCCAGATCTCGTTATAGGTGGCCATCACATTCATCACCTTGGCTTCCTGCACCGCGGCTTTGAAAGGAGGAAAAAATACTTCTCTTGCCGTGTGTTCATCGAGATTGCTGGGCGCCACATTCAGGCCTCCTTCACTCTGGCCATGAATACCAAAATGCTTCAGTGTTGCCGCCACGTTAGTCGGTCCAAGGTAAGTGCTGTTCCCCTGGTATGCTTTCACCTGTGCCACGGCAAGCCTGGCCACCAGGTAAGGATCCTCTCCCATGGTTTCTTCTGTACGTCCCCAACGAGGATCACGGGTAATGTCCACTACAGGCGCCAGCACATGGTGGCCACCGCGGGCCCTGATCTCTTCCGACACGTGCGTGTAGATCTCTGTCATGAGGTTCTCATTCCAGGAACTGGCCAGGCCAATCGGAATCGGGAAATTGGTGGCATCCTGGGTTTGCTGTCCATGCAATGATTCCTCATGCACCATAACAGGAATGCCCAGCCGTGTATTTTCGATGAAGTAACGCTGGATCTTATTATACAAAGCTGCTGCCTGCGCAGGATGATAACCATAACTGTTGGGACCAGCCTGCTCATTGAGCCGCGCCAGTTCTCCCAATCCATTCTTCAATGCATCTGCAGCTTTTACCGGATCAAAATCACCCTTGCTGTCGAGGATAGTGGATTTCTGGATCCACAAACACTGCGTCTGCATGATCTTTTCATCCAGGGTCATTATTTTGAGGAGATCTTTTGCTCTTACTTCAGGCGAAAGATTCCTGTTTTTGTAAGCAGGCTGCTGCGCCATTAAAAAACTATGGCATAAGGTCAGAAGCAAGAGAGCTGAAATCAGTTTCTTCATAATAATTTTTTTATGGACTGGCAATTACCAGTAGATGGTATAAAGGGCAGCAAGGATACCGCATACAATCAGTGCTCCTACAGCGAAACCGGGCGCCATGCGGAACATTTTTTTGTCGATCTCCAGTGCTTTGGGCTGTACACCTTTTCTTGTTTCATATAAGCTGATCAACACCATTCCCAATACGGCAATGATGAATACAAATCCCATCCTGTCGAGAAAGGGAATTTCATAAACGCCTTCCGCGTTTGCTTTCGAGAAACCAAACTGCTCAAGGAAGGAAAGGTCCATGATATTGGGAAGGAATTTGAAGAATAAAGAAAAAGCAAAGCCCCCCACCGTAGCGAACAGGGCCGCGTTGGACGTGGTCTTCTTCCAGAAAAATCCAAGGATGAACATGGCGAAAATACCCGGGGATACAAAGCCTGTATATTCCTGTATGTACTGGAAGCCACCTTTCTTATCAATGCCCAGTAAAGGAGCGATCATTACCGCGAGGATCATTGAAACAATCACCGTGATCTTGCCCACGTTCACCATTTTATTTTCCGATGCCTCAGGCTGGATCTTTTTCTTAAAAATGTCCAGTGTGAAAATGGTGGCGATACTGTTAGCCTTCCCTGCCAGTGAGGCCACGATGGCGGCAGTAAGCGCGGCGAAAGCCAATCCTTTTAATCCAACCGGCAACAGATTCAGTAATACAGGATAGGCACGGTCAGGATTGATCTCACCCGCCTGCACCATTTCCGTTTGGAAGCTTCCCTGCTGGTGCAATACATACGCTGCGATACCAGGCAGTACTACTATGACAGGCATGAGTAATTTCAGGAAAGCCGCGAAAAGGATACCGCTTCTTGCAGTTTTGAGATCAGCACCCAGCGCTCTTTGCGTGATGTACTGGTTACAACCCCAGTAATTCAGGTTCACGATCCACATACCTCCTACCAGGACTGTAAGTCCCGGAAGGTCCATGTAATTGTCATTATTCTGTTCAAAGATCATGTGGAAGTGAGATTCCGCCTGTTCAGTCATGATCTTAAAACCATTGATGGTACCTGTGGTTCCAAATTTTTCTGAAACCAGATTCAGAGCGAGGTAAGTCGTAACCAAACCGCCGAGGATGAGGAAAAAAACCTGGATCACATCTGTATAACCAATCACCTTCATACCACCCAGCGTAATGAAGATGGCAAAGATGGCCAGCATATACATACATAACGTTGTATTGAGGCCGGAGATACTATTGATGGCGAGCGCACCCAGGTAAAGAATGGAAGTAAGGTTAACGACCACATACAATAACAACCAGAACACGGCCATGATCATGGCCACCGTACCATTATACCGCTGGTGCAAAAATTGCGGCATGGTATAGATCTTGTTCTTGAGATAGACCGGGATAAAAAATATGGCGACGATCATCAGCGTTGCCGCGGCCATCCACTCATAAGTAGCGATTGCCAAACCCATTTTAAAACCACTTCCACTCATACCAATAAACTGCTCTGCAGAAATATTGGAAGCAATGAGAGAAGCACCAATGGCCCACCAGGTGAGTGAACCTTCAGCAAGGAAATAATCGTGCGAGGCAGTTACAGATTTTTTCTTTTTTCTCTGGTAAACATAGTACCCGTACCCGGATACGATCAGGAAATACAAAATGAAAACTAAGTAATCATTCAGGTGTAGACCGGCCATTCTTCAGTTTTTTTTGGTTTGTTTTTAAAAATAAGGATCAAACGATAATTGGTGCGGATTAAATATACCGGTTGATCATATTTTCAAGCCATTCCTGCCGCCCGCTTCTTGTTGCAGGTTCGCCATTTTCCAAAGCATAACTGCGCAGGTCTTCAAGGGTGAGCTTTCCTTCTTCAAATGCTTTTCCTTTCCCGCTGTCAAAGCTGGCGTAACGCTCCTGGCGGAATTGGCGGTAACCGGAATGCTGAAGTACTTTATCAGCCACCACCAGCGCCCTGGCAAAAGTATCCATGCCCCCGATATGGGCATGGAACAGGTCTTCTGCATCGGTTGAATTGCGACGGATCTTCGCGTCGAAATTGATACCCCCCCCCTGGATGCCACCCGCTTCCAGAATGATGAGCATGGCCTCTGCGAGTTCATTGATATTGTTGGGAAACTGGTCCGTATCCCAGCCATTCTGGTAATCTCCCCTGTTGGCGTCAATGGATCCAAGCACCCCGGCATCCGCTGCCGCCTGCAGTTCGTGCGTAAAAGTGTGGCCCGCGAGTGTGGCATGGTTCACTTCAATATTGATCTTGAAATCTCCCAGCAAATCATATTGCCTTAGAAATCCAACTACAGTTTCCACATCATAGTCGTACTGGTGTTTGGATGGCTCGGCGGGTTTGGGTTCAATGAAAAAGGTTCCTTTAAACCCATTTTTACGTGCATAATCCTTTGCCATATGAAGGAAGCGGGCCATGTGCTCCTTTTCCCTTTTCATATCGGTGTTAAGGAGACTCATATAGCCCTCACGGCCACCCCAGAAAACATAGTTCTCACCACCGAGACGTATGGTGGCATCCAGTGCCGCTTTTACCTGTGTGCCCGCATGTGCCAGCACATGAAAATCAGGGTTGGTGGAAGCGCCGTTCATATATCTTTTATGAGAAAACAGGTTGGCGGTTGCCCATAAAAGTTTAACTCCGGTTTCCTTTTGTTTCTGCGCGGCATATTCAGTGATGGCCTGCAGTCTTCTTTCATTATCAGCAATATCATCTGTGAAATCCACCACATCCACGTCATGAAAACAATAATAGGGAAGATTCATTTTGGTAATGAACTCAAATGCCGCGTCCATTTTATGGTAAGCCCTTTCTAAGGGATCTGGTGACTGGTCCCAGTCAAACAAATGTGTAGGTGAGCCAAAAGGATCAGAGCCATTCGCATTAAATGAATGCCAGTAGGCACAGGCGAATTTGAAATGATCCTTCATTGATTTTCCAGCGACCACTTTATTTTCATCATACCATCTGAAGGCAAACGGGTTGTCTGATTCAGGTCCTTCATATTTGATCTGCGGGATATTCCTGAAATACGGTTTTGTTTTTGTTGTGGTTGTCATTGTTTTGATTTATTCATGATGGCCTTTCAACTGATCTGACTGACCTCATAGGTTGATTGTAATTGTGTATCCAGTAAAGATCGCCATTGCACATACAGCTCGTGATACTGATCCTGTGCATCGGGCTCTATTGTTGTTATTGGTGAACGTTTTAAAGAATGGTTACCTGCCTCTCCTTCTGTCATCCCTGTACCAGCGCCCAGCGCTGCGCCGATACTGCCATCGGTCTGGTACAGTTCTACCGGCACACCCGTAGCATTTACAAATGCCTGTACAAAAACTTCGCTCAGGAACATATTGGTTTTACCGGCACGTATGATATTCGGGTCCATTCCATTCTCCCGCATGATATCGAGCCCGTACCGGAAGGCAAAGGCCACTCCTTCCTGCACTGCACGCACTACATGGCCTGCCTGGTGCAGGTTAAAATCAAGACCCTGGATGTGTGCGCCTACCATTTTATTTCCCAGCATTCTTTCAGCGCCATTACCAAAAGGCAGTATCATCAATCCTTCAGCACCCGGTTTGATCCTTGCTGCTTCGGTATTCAATCCATCATAACTCTGGCTGGCGCCCATCATGTTCCGCACCCACCTGTTGGAAATACCCGCCCCGTTAATGCAGAGCAAAACACCCACCCTTTGCCGGAGCGGTTCATGGTTCACATGGGCAAAGCTGTTGATCCTCGATTGCGGATCATAGGTAAGCTGGTCGCTGATGCCATAGATCACACCGGAAGTGCCGGCTGTGGCAGCCACTTCACCGGGCTGCATGGCATTAAGTGAAAATGCATTGTTCAACTGGTCACCAGCCTTGTAACTTACCGGTATCCCGGTTTTGAGTGATAACCTTGCTGCCACCGCTTCTTTCAAATATCCATGATGTGCGAAAACAGGTTTGATTTCCGGGAAAATATTTTTGCTGAAACCAAAATGATCCAGCACATCGCTGGAGATTTCATTTTCCATAAAATCCCAGAAGATGCCTTCGGACAAGGCTGAGGAAGTGGTGGTGATCTCGCCTGTGAATTTCATACCGATAAAATCACCGGGCAGCATCACCTTGCTGATCCTTTCAAAAACTTCAGGATGATGTTCCATTACCCAGCCCAGTTTAGCTGCTGTAAAATTGCCGGGTGAATTGAGCAGGTGCGAAAGACATTTCTGTTCACCGATGGCAGCGAATGCGGCATCACCGGTTTCAACCGCGCGGCCATCACACCAGATGATGGCATTATGCAGCACTTTCTGGTCGCGGTCCACCATTACCAGGCCATGCATCTGGTAGGCTATGCCAATGGCACCGATATCACGGGGATCATATTTGCTGGTGGCATGGCATTTTAAAATCGCCTGTTTTACATGTTCCCACCAGAGATCAGCACTCTGTTCTGCCCAACCCTGGCGAATGGCAATAATATCCATTTCCGTTTCAGGGTAATAAGCGGAAGCAAGGCATTTTTGCGTGGTTGCGTCTACAACCGAAACTTTTATGGAAGAGGTGCCAAGATCAATACCTAGTAATAGCATCTGTTGTGGTCTAAACTACAAAAATGAATAAGTTTTGAGCAATTACACTTCTTTTTTCCTCACTGCTAAAAAGAAGGAAGGATGAAGAGTCATCCCTCCTTTTACGATTGCTTACATGAGAATCTAAAACTGCTCGTTCAAAAAAATATTTTTCCACTTACTGGTTTTTCAATCCTTTTAAAAATCCAACATAGGCCGGCTTTTTCTGGTAAGCGGCATTGAACAGCAGGGGGAATTCCGCCCTGTTCTGCACTGTCACATACCAACTGTCATTATCCGCCACGCCCCAGAGCGTCACATCAAAACGCTGTGCCGCCGGCACATTTCTTACAAACGATTCGAGTACGAACTGGTATTTATCGGCCTGCTCCTTCAACTGCGCTGCCGTGGGCACAAAGCCTGCAATGTTGGAGGGATTGACCCTGACATCCAGTTCTGATACCCTCACCTTCAATCCTGTTGCCGCGAGTTTCTGGAACATCAGTTCGATGCCGGTATTGGGAGTATTGATACTGATATGCATTTGTGTGCCGATACCATCTATCTGTGCTCCCTTCTGTTTCAATTCATTTACAAAAGCCAGCAATGAATCCAGTTTGCGTGTATCACTTTCCAAATTATAATCATTGATGAACAGCAGTGCTGAAGGGTCAGCAGCCTTTGCATACTGGAAAGCTTTCAGCGCATAATTCCTTCCGAGGTATTGCGACCAGAAGAAGATATCACCTGTGGTGATACCTGTATTGGTTCTGACCGCCCCGGTGCCGTCATTTACAGGTTCATTCACCACATCCCAGGCATACACCTTGCCCGCGTACCGCATCATGCTGTTCCTTACAAAACGGCTGAGCGCCGAATCCACTCTTTCAGCGATCACCACAGCAGGTGGCGTTGCTCCGCCGGTTGCATTTTTGATGGTGATGTTGTCGATGGTATAAACACCCGCATTCGGAAAATTCAATCTTAAGGAAGGTGAAGTTTCCTGTGCGGTGAGCGTCCAGGTATAGGTTTCCCAGTTAGTAGTTGGGGTGACCTCGAATTGCTGGTACTGGTTGTTCTGGTTCACCAGCCTTACCTTGCCACCACTTACTGTGGATTTGATATCAATACTAACAGTGTACAGGGTTCCGTTAACGGCAGTCCAGTTAGGTCCAATGGCCTGCATATCGTATGCATTGGCGCCAGGTGTGGTTACAGTTGCCTGCAATGCGCGACTGCTTCCATTACCCGCGACTGCCGCAAAATTTCCCGCAGCGCTTCCACCAACAATTACATTCCAGCCGGTAAACAATGCTGTGCCATTCCCCGTAGTGCCGGTGCCTGCTTCAAAATCACCTTCAGCAAAAAGATTGGGGGCATTGGGATCAGGTCCTCCTGCTGCCAATGATCTTAAATAATTTCCATTCTGGTTCTGGTGCCAGGCCAGTGTATGCCCTAAAACCTTCAGACCTTGAGCCACAGACAAGTTCACCATTTCATCAGCTCTTGTAAAATCAAAACTTCCATCATCCTTTACGATGGCTCCATGCTTCATATGGTAAGTGAAACTTACCTGGTCGGCTTCGCGCACCACCAGGTTCTTATACGTTGCATTGTTCTTGAAAAGATCATATTCTATGGCCAGGCCAATGGGGAAATTCGCTGTTGTCTTGAGAGGGCCAACTGTATCAACGGGCGCTGGTGGAGGCGGAGGTGGAACCGGGTCCGTGTCATTTGTTTTTTTACAGGACAGCAGCACACCTAAACCTAACACTGCAATGATCCTTGCTGAATGCGTAATGTTCATAATCCTTATTTCAATTTCACACAACATAGAAAAAATTCCATGCTGATTTCCGGATGCTGATAAAAACCGGGGAGGAACAAGCCTCCCGCGGTTATCATAAAAACGATTGCCTTTTTCATCCTGTAAAAAATCATCTTTTACAGGCAGCCGGCCAGGATACCCTAGTTATACCCGGGATTCTGGTAAGCTGTTTTTTCTTCTGCCGTTCCTTCCATTCCATCAATCTGGCCCTGAGGTATAGGCCTCAGGTAATGGAAGGGCTGAATGGTCCTGTTAACTGTTACAGGAGTATGATTACCATAAGCTGCGCCTCCGATCTGGTAAGTACCAGCGAGTTCATTCCATTTTTGTGTACGCACGAGATCAAACCAGCGGTGACCTTCACCAAAATATTCCCTGGAGCGTTCAGCCAGTACATAATTGATGTCGATCGTTGCCGGTGTGGCGGCGATCATGGCTGCACTGTTGTCTGCAACAAAGGGTGCATTGTTCTTGTTTGAAAATTTCCACTTGCCCGCGCGTGCACGGATCACGTTAAGAAGGTCACGTGCCGATTTTCCCGCCTGCGGTGTGGCGCCTTTAACTGCAGCTTCAGCCGCTATAAAATAAAACTCTGAAAATTTCGCAATCTTAAATGGACGGGTGCTGGTGGCATTGGGTTGTCCCAGTCCGGTACCATTGTCAGTGCGGTAAACACCAAGTTTCCAAAGATTGGGGAAAACGATCCTGCTGATGCCACTTGGATGGATCACAAAATCTGCACGGCCTGGCAATACGCCTGCACCAATATTATTGGAAGACTTACCGGGGAAGTTTGCACCGGAAGGATAAACAATACTTCCGGCCTGTGAATCATCTTCAAGGAAACTCAGAATAGCACTTCCGGGAACTACAGGAAGATCATTTGCATTGTAGAGTGTTGCGTTGGTAGTACCGCCTTTGGGCCAGTTGCCGCGAAACACGGTGGTGAAAGTTCCATCATACCTTGAATCCAGTGTTTTTTCAGCAAACGTATTCAGAAATACACCAATTGGAGGTGCCATACGGGTGTATGGACGACCTAATGCCTGCGCAGCTTCACGCTGAACAGAACTGATAGCAGCACCGGTACCATCCGGATTAGCCGCACTTCTTATAACAGTATAGTTGAAGGTCACCATCCAGGCCGCACCATTTCTACCATTACCGCTTTCGCTATCAAAACAAGCGAGACAGGCACCATTATAAAATTCACTTTCCTGGGTATGATCTGCATACAATAACATTTCCTTGTTGCGGTCATTACCACCTACATGAAGATCATAATATGTATCCACGAGTCCGAAAGGACCAGGATTATTGATGCCTTCCACAGCCACATCGTAAGCCGACTGGAAATACCAGGCTGCATTCTTTCCATCTGGATCTACCCTGTCAGCCAAAGGATACGTTGGAATGTTGTTAGGATTCTGTAACCACCAGCCATAAGTGAGGTAAGCTTTGGCGAGATACAAGCGGGCTACTGATTTAGTAACACCACCGGTAATCCTTGGAGCATCAGGAAGGTCTGCAATGGCCTGTTTCAGGTCAGGAAAAATTCCTTTCGTATAAACCTCAGGAACTGTATTACGTGTTGATTTCCTGGAAGGTGATGTATTGAATTTTAATTCGCCAGCACCAAGATCGAGGGGTACTCCTCCAAAGGTTTGTACCAGCAGGAAATAATCAAAGGCACGGAAAAACCTGGCTTCCGCAATCAAGGCACTGGAAATGGAACCTACCGCACCGGCATTCTCAATGATACCGCTTGCTGTATTGATATTTGAAAATGCCGTACCCCATAAGGCATCAGAGCGGCTGCTGGTAGGAGTAAGGTTTCCTACACCGCTCAGGTCCGCATCTTTAAAGTTGGCATCCGCGCTCTGCGCCCAGGTATATTCGTCAGTGCCTGTTTCCAGGGAATTATAATAATAAGGTTGCCCATAAATAAATCTCAGGTGCGCATACTGTGAAGTGATGCCACCTAGCACCCCTTTTTCTGTTTTGAAAAATCCGGGTTCATAAATGCTCCGGGGTTTTTCATCCAGGATTTTTTTACATCCTGAAAACGTAAGCAGGAATACTGCTGTAATGAAAACCGTTTTTATATGCAGTTGTTTCATAATCGTAAGTTTTAAAATGTCAGGTTAACACCAACAATATAATTCCGAGTAGCGGGTGTATTATAACCCACGATCAGCAGGCGTCTCAGCAAGGCATTGTTACCGCTGATGGCACCGGTTGAGGCAACGTTCTGGTCTCCAAATGAATTGGTTTCCGGATCCATGCCTGATTCTTTATGGAATGGTGAGAACATAACAAATGGATTTTGAACAGTGGCGTACATACGAAGTTTCACATCAGAGTTTTTCAGCAATGTGCGGCTGAAATCATAACCAAGTGAAATGGTACGCACTTTAAGGAAGGAACCATCAAAATAACTCAGTGTACTTCCATATTTGGGATTATCACTGCTTACAATACCACCAGGTTTGGGATATTTCGCGTCTGTATTGGTTGGTGTCCAGTAATCCACATCCAGGTTATTCCTCCTGCCGCTCAGCAGGTTGAGGTAACCGCTGGATCCGTGGATGGAACTGAATAGAATGCCTCCTTTCCTGTAAACACCTACGATGCCCAGGTCAAATCCTTTATAAGAAACACGGGTATTAAAACCACCCTGGAATTTTGGATCCACATCAATGATCTTCCTGTCGGCCGGACCAATGGCACGCTTGGGTGTACCATCAGGATTAAATTCACCTGTGTATTCCACTTTGATCATTCCTACATTACCACCTGGCTCCAGGATGTTCATGTGGTTATCGGCGCTGTCTTTTGATGTAGCCCAGAGACCAATCCTGTTATAATCGAAGATGGCATTGATATTATGTCCCACAAACCACCAGTTGGCTTCGTCCCTTGTTTGTCCGGATGCCAGCGAGGTAAGCCTGTTGCGGTTGGTGTAAAAATTCACTCCGGCTTCCCAGGTCCATCCATTGGCATTGTCTATGATGGTACCATTAAGCGCTATCTCGAACCCTTTATTCTCAGAGGTTCCGATATTGGCTGTGTAGCCTGTTACACCGGAAGTTGGCGGAAGACCAAGTCCCAATAGAATGTCCTCCGTTTTGGTTATATAATAATCCATGGCGCCGGATAACCTGTTCCTGAAGAGAGAGAAGTCGAGACCTACATTATAAGTCTTTGAAAATTCCCAGCCCAGGTCCGGGTTAGGAAGCTGTGATACATAATAACCGGTGGCATAATTGGTACTGCCGAAATTATAAGGTCTTGTGCTCAATAAACCCAGGGTTGAATAAGGAGCAATCGCCTGGTTGGATGTTTGTCCGTAACCTGCGCGGAGTTTAAGACTGTTTACAAAACCCACACTGCTCATGAAGGATTCTTTGGCAATGTTCCAACCTACCGAGATTGCCGGATAGGTATGCCATTTTTTCCCTTCGGCCAGCCTGGATGAACCATCGGAACGGACCGTGGCAGAGATCATGTAACGGTTGTCATAAGAATACATCACACGACCCATGGCTGACATCAGTCCCCATAGCTGGTAGTCCTGCAAAGCAGGATCAATGGTGATCTGTCCTGCTGCCTGTCCCAGGTTGTAGAACTGGAATGCATCCGCAGGAATATCACGTGCTGCGAGATTGGTGCGGTTGTATTTGCTTTGTTCAGCGGAGTAAAGCGCAATGGCGTTTACTGTATGCTTGCCACCGAAAGTGCGGTCAAAGCTGAGAATATTTTCGAGTGTCCAGTGGTAGGTATTCCTGTTATCTACCGAAGCGGCGGAGGCGGTTGAGGGATTCAAACCGTCACCAACTCCCTGGCCGGTATAAGAGCCGTTATTGAACTGGATGAAATCCAATCCAAGGTTGGCCCTGTATTTCAAACCATCCAGGAATGGAGCTTTTACTTCACCATAAATAGAATTGTAAGAAGCAATGCCACGTGTTTCATTCAGCCACTGGTCATTGTCCTTTAAATTTTCCACTATGTCTTTCGTGTACACATACTGGTTATCCAGGATCATACGAATTGACCTTTTTACAGTACCATCAGGATTGAAGGGGGTAGAGATAGGTGTCATACTTAAAGTATTGTACATGCCTACCTGGTTACCCTGGCTTTCATTGAAATTATTGTTGGTGGTAAACCCAAAACGGAACAACCTGCCGACCTGCTGGTCCAGTGAACCGCGCAGGGAATATCTTTTATACTGCTGGGTAGGAAGAACTCCCTGGTTGATATAATAGCCGCCGCCAAAATTATAGCTGCCGGTTTCAGTGCCACCTGAAAGACTGATGTTATGATCTGATACCAGGCCGTCCTTATAAAAAAGATCCTGCCAGTCTGTATTGAGATCATTTGCTTCATCCTGCCCGTTGGTATACTGGCCCGCTGCTGCACGGAGCGCGGCAAATTTCGGCCCGTCCATCATTGGGTATTTGGCAAAAACAGTTTGCTTACCGTGGTAGGCATTGTAGTTGATGTGGGGGCGACCTGTGCGGGTACCCCTGTCCGTGGTAATAAGGATTACACCATTGGCCCCACGCGAACCATAAATGGCCGTAGCAGAGGCATCCTTCAATACCTCGATGCTTTTCACATCATTCGGATTGATGTCTGCAATGGATCCCATAAAAGGAATCCCATCAAGAACGACAAGTGGGTTATTATCTGCACTAAGGGAACGGATACCCCTGATGCGGATCTGCATGGTGGCACCCGGACGTGTGGATGTCTGTGACATCTCCACCCCGGCAAGCCTTCCCTGCAAGGCTTGGGAAATATTAGGCGCGGGCACTTCACGCATTTTATCACCGTTGATAGAAGCAACCGCACCGGTTACGGCCTCCCTTCTTTGTGTACCATAACCCACTACAACAATATGCTCCATATCAGTAGTACTGGTGGTCATGGTCACATTGTGCGTGGTTTGCCCGTTAATTGTGATTTCCTTGGAAGGATAACCTACCGATGAGATCACAAGTGTTCCATTCGAAGGGGCGCTGATCTGGAACTCCCCGTTTTCATTACTGAGGGTACCGGTAGAGGTTCCCTTGATTACAACCGAAGCATTGGCAACCGGTTGGTTTTTTTCATTGATGATCCTGCCTCTTACCGTTATATCGCTTTGAGCGAATGCGGCAACCGCGATGAACATCATGAAAGGAAGCAAAGCAATCTTTTTAAAGTCTCTCAAAAGCAGGCTGAAAGAGGTTGACGCCTGTGGAGAATTTCGCGTAACCAAAATTTTCATAAATAAAGTTTTTAAATTCTATCAAGTTGAACTCAACGGGTTTCCCAGGATAAAGACTTATGTACAGTTTTCAAAATGGTGCGAACCTCTGCGAGGTTTTTCAATTATGTATAATGCACGCCATGCATGCTGAAATTTTGAAAGGAATGAGTTAACGGGATGAAGGAAAAACTGAAATGTCTCCGGAAGAAAAGAATCCTTGATTTTCCGGTGGATGACCAGGGAACCTGGTGAAAGTGAATAAGCAGCATACCGTTAGTTTTTTAGATAAAGCACCTTCTCAACATCACGATCCGGTATCGAATTTAGGGAGATTTTGGAATGATGCAACCGATTACATAATTTTTTTTCAAAAAAATTTAATTTAGCTTTATTTATAAGCATGTAAACGATTGTATGGCAAAAGCCAAAGAAGTCACTATTTATGATATAGCCAGGAAGTTGGGCATCTCTCCTGCCACCGTGAGCCGCGGCCTGCAGGATCACCCTGCCATCAGTAAAAAAACAAAGAAGAGAATCTTTGACATGGTGGAGGAAATGGGGTACCGTTCCAATCATTTTGCCCGCAACCTCCGGCAGCAGAAAACCGGGACAATCGGTGTGATCGTTCATGAATTGAACTCCAACTTTATCACTTCTGTTTTGGCAGGAATAGAAAAAGTTACTACGGAAGCCGGTTATGATCTCATCATCGCCCACTCTTCTGAGAGTTATAAAAAAGAAGCCGCCAATGCCAACAACCTTTTTCATAAAAGGGTTGACGGGCTGATTGCTTCCCTTTCTTTTGATACCACTGACCTGGAGCATTTCAAACCATTCACTGATAAGGGTGTGCCTGTCTTGTTCTTTGACCGTGTGGAGCAGGATGGAAATAGCACCGTGGTGATTATTGACAACGCACGTTGCGGTTATATCGCCACTTCCCATTTAATAGAGCAGGGTTGCAAAAGGATCGCCCATGTAACTTCAAGTCTCAAAAGGAATGTTTACTCACAACGGCACAAGGGTTATATGGATGCCTTGTTTGACCACAACATTCCCTATGATGAGAACCTGGTGCTGATCAATGACCTCAGTGAAAAAGCGGGTGTGGAATCTGCCTTGAAGATTCTTAAAATGAAGGAACTGCCCGATGGCATTTTCATTACCAACGATTTTGTGGCCGCAGTTTGTATGCGCACACTGAAAGAATTCGGAGTGAACATTCCGCAGGATATTGCGATTGTAGGTTTTAATAATGATGCGATCGGCAAATTGATTGAGCCGGCGCTTACCACCATCAATTATCCAGGTATTGATATGGGTGAGATAGCGGCACGCAACCTGATCAACCACCTGAAGGGCATCAGCCAGATCCAGCAAACTAATACCATCATCGTGAGATCTGAGCTCATTGTTCGGAAATCATCGCTAAAAAAGCCAATTTAGCCAGTAAACATGCACCATGTCACAGCTAAAAGAAGTTACCATATATGATATAGCGGAACAGCTCAAAATCTCACCTGCCACAGTAAGCCGCGGCTTGCAGGACCATCCGGCCATTTCCAAAAAAACCAAGAAGAAGATCTTCGAACTGGCTGAGAAGATCGGTTACCGCTCTAACCATTTTGCACGGAACCTACGTAATAATAGGACCAATACTATTGGTGTGATCGTGCCAAGACTAAACAGCCATTTTATGTCGGCCGTGATTTCAGGTATCGAACATGTGGCCAATGCGGAAGGTTATAACCTCATCATCAGCCAAAGTTCAGAGCTTACTGCGAAGGAAGCCGCCAACAGCAAAACCATGTTCAATAACCGGGTGGACGGGCTGCTGGTTTCTCTGGCCTATGATACAAAAGAACTGGATCATTTTGAACCATTCTTCAAGAAAAACATGCCCGTGATCTTTTTCGACCGCGTGATGCACCACGAGAAAAGCACGAGTATCCTGATCGATAACCGCAAAGCTGCTTTCGATGTCACTAACCATCTTATTTCACAGGGATGTAAAAGGATTGTGCACATCACCGCCCCGCTGCAACAAAATGTTTACGTGGAAAGACTGAAAGGTTATAAAGAAGCACTGGCTGCAAATAAAATTCCTATTAAAGAGGAACTGGTTATCATCAATAACCTAAGCCTGGAAGCAGGCGCGGAAGCAGCGGAAGCCATTCATAAAATGAAAACCAAGCCCGATGCGGTTTTCGCGGCGAATGATAACTGTGCCGTGGGATGTATGCTCGCGCTAAAACAAAAAGGTTATTCCATACCCGGCGATATTGCTTTTGCAGGATTTAATAATGATCCCGTATCTGTGGTAATTGAACCCAACCTTACCACCATCAGTTACCAGGGTTATGAAATGGGAGAAGTTGCGGCACGGCACCTGATTAATCATTTAAATGGCACATCACCTATTCACAATACCAATACCATTATCCTGAGATCGGAATTACTTGTTCGCGAATCATCAATGAAATCCCGTTAATTAACGGTTAAGAACCTGCTGTATGAAGAAATGGATTTACACTCTTGCGTTCTCGCTTTTCACACTGGCTGCCCATTCCGAAGACGGTTACCGTTTATGGCTTCGCTATGAACCTATCAGTAATGCAGACCTGTTAAAATCTTACAGGGCTACCATACAAAACCTGCATTTTTATGGTTCATCTCCACATCTTGATGTGGCCAAAAAGGAAATGCTCACGGGCCTGGATGGATTACTTGGTAAAACCTACAATACAGGAACAGAAGTAGGACATGGTTCCGTGCTGGTGTATTCGCAGCAATCGGGTGCACTGGTGGAAGCAGATTTTGATTATGATGCTTTAGGTGATGAAGGATTCTATATCCGAACCATTCAACCTAACCAGAGAAAGATCACACTGATCACCGCTAAAACTGATAAAGGAATTCTATATGCTGTCTTTCATTATTTAAGATTGCTGCAAACGCACCAGGATATACGGGATCTTGATATCACGAGCATTCCTGGGATCAGGCACCGGGTGCTGAATCATTGGGATAATCTTGACCGTCATGTGGAAAGAGGATATGCAGGACAATCGATCTGGAACTGGCATACTTTGCCCGGTTATATCGACCAGCGTTATATTGATTATGCCAGGGCCAATGCATCCATCGGGATCAATGGCACGGTGTTAACCAATGTAAATGCGAATGCACTTGTACTTACGCCTGCCTACCTGCAAAAAGTAAAAGCGCTTGCGGATGTATTCAGGCCTTATGGTATCAAGGTTTATCTCACCGCAAGATTCAGTGCTCCTGTTGAAATAGGGAAACTAAGAACTGCTGATCCCATGAATGATACAGTCAGAACCTGGTGGAAGAACAAGGCAAAAGAAATCTACCAGCTCATTCC